>JAMOMM010000528.1 GCA_027067085.1 Hyphomicrobiales bacterium | reverse complement strand
CTCCATGCTTTTCCACCAATTTGGCAATCAAACTCATGCTCCAGTGATTTCTATACTCGTCTTGTTTTTTTAAACATTTTTGGCTGGAAAACCGATTCTTGCCATACTCCAAATCACAACAAAACATCAAACAGCCATCCTCAATGCGCGTTGATAAACACACGCAGCCACCTGTTCCAACATTTTCAATGGCAGCAAGCAAGCCCCTAACCAACATTTGGCGCAAGCATTTCAAATCTCCAAACAGTAAAACCATTTTATCGATGCCAGATTTTTCTAATTTGACATTTAAGTCCACAGCCAAAGGGTTAACCGTATTTATCGCCCCCATAACCAATTCATTAGGATCTAAAAACTGCTCAACCAACTTAAATTGTTCTTGTTCAATGTTTCCACAATCTGCAAAATCACGGATGCTTGAAAGCACATACTCGCTCGTAAAAGCTAAGCGATTGGCAAACAATACGGCTTCTAAATTAGCAGATTGACGACGCCAGCACTGCTCAGAAACATGGGCTAGACTACTAAGCTCTTGTAATGGCCCCCTTAACTCATCCGAAATTTGTGAGATGTGCCGTGAGGAGACTTCAGCGTCACCAGAAGGCAACCAAGAAATGTTTCCAAGTTGATCGTAAACCAACCTGAACCAACTCAAACCAACGCGGTGCACCCACAGTTTAAAGTTATAAGCAAAACCAAACAATACGGATTGGTTATTGCGTTTTTCTGTTTTCAAACTGCTGCCATCTGCTATCATAAATACACAAGCCTTTCCTATGCGTGCAATATAATGCGATTGGTTTTGTGTACTGTTAACACCCAAAGGTTCATTGCAGAGGTGGTTAAGATCACATGAGTATTTATTTCGACAATACAGAAACCCGTTTACCAAACGAACGCGAAGCCGACTTGTTTGAAAAGTTGCCAGCCCGCCTCTCCGCCACAATTAAAAACTCAACAGGTTGGGCAACGTTCCTCAACGGGTTAGACCCTGATTTAGTCACAGATCGAGCTGCCTTGGCAGACTTACCTGTTTTGCGAAAATCCGACTTAAAGCAAATGCAAGCCGACAACCCTCCCCTTGCTGGCTTTGGCGTGGGCAGCAACGAAACCTTTGGCCGCGTATTTATGTCTCCTGGCCCAATTTTTGAACCTCAAGGACCAGATGCCGACCCTTGGCGTGGTTCAAGGGCACTTTATGCTGCTGGATTTAGAAAAGGTGATTTGCTGCACAATACATTTTCATATCACCTAACACCTGGCGGGTTTATTCTGGATTATGGTGCTCGCGCAATGGGCTGTTCAGTAATCCCCGCTGGCACTGGCAACACCGAATTACAATTGGACGCAATCGAGCAATTAAAACCAACAGGTTACACTGGCACTCCAGATTTTCTTAAAATCTTGCTTGATAAAGCCCAAGACCTTGGCCGCGATGCTTCATCAATCACAAAAGCACTCGTGTCGGGCGGCGCTCTGTTTCCATCCATGCGACAAGAATATGCCGAGCGCGGCGTACAAGTCATGCAGTGCTATGCAACAGCCGATGTCGGTGTCATTGCTTACGAAAGCCAAACTGAAGGCGGCGAAATTACTCAAGGCATGGTTGTTAATGAAGACATCATTGTAGAAATTGTAAAACCTGGTACGGGCGAACCAGTGGCGATTGGTGAAGTTGGCGAACTTGTCGTCACAGCTTTTTCTGCAGGCTACCCGATGATACGTCTTGCAACTGGTGATTTGTCAGCACTTATGGAAGGACAATCCCCCTGCGGGCGCACCAACCAACGCTTAAAAGGCTGGATGGGACGCGCGGACCAAACCGCAAAAGTCAAAGGGATGTTCATTCACCCGTCACAAATCAACAACATAGCAAAGCAACATAGCCAGCTTGGACGAATACGCCTTGTTGTGGAACGCGATGGTTCAAAAGATAAAATGACTTTAAAAGTAGAATGCGAATCTCAAAGCAATGATCTACAAAAGGCGATTGCACAAACACTACAAACCCAATGCAAAGTGCGTGGTGATGTTGAATTTTGCGCGCCTAATAGTTTACCAAATGACGGCGTTATTATTAGTGATGAAAGAGATTATGAGGCATAAAAAGCACCGCAATTTGCGGTGCTCCTGTTTAATTATGAAAAATCAATCGCAAAGGGGTTAAGGTTTACCACCACGTGATCCGCCACGTCCACCAAAGCCTGATAAACCGTTAGCACTGGGGCCACCATTCGTTACGATAACACGGCTACGGAAATTGACATTAGGGTTTTGGCGCAAAAGTCGTTGCGTATAATAATGACGGCGACGTTCATCAAAACTACATTGGGTTTTCAAAAACTTCTTATGAGGTTTGATGCAAACAGTTTTTCCACCGCTTGCCGCTTGCGTTGAACTGGTCATTACCAAAGCAGCAAAGGCTGCCAACATCGTTGCTGATGCAATTTGTGTCACTTTACCCATTTTAGTATTCCTTCTGTCTATATGTAAGTTACGATAAAACCACCATACAAAACTGAACATGAACATTGCCGTTACGTCATATTCATCAACTGTTCATTAACAAAAAGTTAACGAAACTAGCTCCTCAAAGCCAAAATGTTAATCTGTCATATTCCAATCACGTCTTGATTAGTCTATTGATGGCAAAATTTATTACACGGTTCGATCCAATGACAAACAGCTCCCTCACACAAAACACTCCCGATTCAAAAATCGGCATTTTGCTCATAAACCTCGGCACTCCAGAGGCGACAGATTATTGGCCAATGCGCGCCTACCTAAAAGAGTTTTTATCAGACCCAAGGGTTATTGAAACCAACCGCGCTTTATGGTGGGTCATCCTTAATGGCATCATTTTATCTATCCGCCCCAAACGGTCTGGTCATGCCTATGCGCAAATTTGGAATAAGGAAAGAAATGAAAGCCCCTTAAAAACTTTCAGCCGCGCCCAAAGTGATAAACTTAGCGAAAGCCTTAATAACAAAACCGTCGTTGTTGATTGGGTGATGCGTTATGGCCACCCAGCAATTGAGCAAGGTTTAAAACGCCTCAAAGAAAACGGCTGCGATAAAGTCTTAATTTTTCCGCTCTATCCACAATACTCCGCAACCACAACGGCTAGCGTGGTTGATAAGGTTGCCGATGCGATGAAAACTATGCGCTGGCAACCAACACTGCGGTTTGTACCACCGTTTTATGATGACCCTATTTATATAAAAGCACTAGCAAAACGCACCCGTGACTTTATGGATGGATTGGATTGGGCCCCTCAAAAAATCTTTATCTCTTATCATGGACTACCTAAAAGCTATTGTGAAAAGGGCGATCCGTATTATGACCATTGCCTTGCCACCAGCCACGCGCTTATCAAACAAATGGGCATTGATAAAACAATGGTGCAAACCACATTCCAATCACGCGTTGGCCGCGAGGAATGGTTAAAGCCTTACACCGATCAAACGGTGGTGGATGCCGCCAAGTCTGGCACTAAGAACATCATGCTGATTTCCCCTGCCTTCATTTCAGATTGCGTTGAAACGCTAGAAGAATTATCCATCGGTGTCGCCGATGAGTTCAAACAAGCTGGCGGCCAAAACTTCACCGTCGCTCCATGTTTGAATGCCAGTGATATTTCGATTGATATGTTAGAAAAAATCGTAACCCGCGAATTGCAAGGTTGGTTGTAAGAGAAAAGTGGGCAGGAATACGGACAAGGTTTTAGTATCCGCTTGTCTTATGCTTTGTCAGGTTATCATGCAAAGATAACTTACCGGGCTATCGTTTTTTTGCCTTGATAGCCCGGTGAGAAGGGACGGATCGATTTTCCGCTGGTTTTGATAGAACCGTGCGTGAGTGTGATCACCCTTTTCTTTTCTGTGAGGCCTGAACGGATACTCGAGTTTTTAAGACTCGAATGACAAGCATAGGACACATAAAAGATGACTGACACAATAGCACAAAATGTTGGTATTGATATTTCAAAAGCCCATTTAGATGTTGCCACTTTTCCAGATGGGGAATATTGCCAATTCAGCAATGACAACCAAGGACATAAAGAACTGGGCAAATGGCTTTTGCGTTTTGACTTTGATAGAGTTGTTTTTGAGGCAACTGGGCCTTATCATCGTAAGCTTGAGCAGTTTTTGAATGCTCAGCAATTGGTTTATGCCAAAGTGAACCCGCGTCAGGCGCGCCGTTTTGCAGAGGCAACGGGCAAATTAGTCAAAACAGATCGGGTTGATGCCTTGATGCTTGCGCGATTTGGTGCATTGCTACAACCTTCTGAGACGATCGGGAAAACTCAATCTATTGAAGAACTTAGCGAATTGGTTGTTGCCAGAAGGGCGTTAATTAAAGACAGAACAGCGGCTCGAAACCGATTGCAATGTTTAACATCATCACTTTTAAAGCAACAAGTTGATCTGCGTCTACAGCAAATCAAACAAGATATCAAAACCATTGATTTGACCTGCGAAAAAATAATTAAATCTGACGATACTTTGCTTGGTAAAGCGCAAATCATCAGTTCCATTCCTGGCATTGGGCCCATTGCTACGAAAACAATGCTGGCCGAAATGCCAGAACTTGGCAGCATGGATAAAAGGCAAACTGCATCGTTAGCAGGGTTAGCGCCAATAACGAGACAATCAGGAAAATGGTCAGGTAAAAGCTATATTCGCGGGGGGCGGGCAAATTTACGTCACGCGTTGTACATGCCAGCGCTTGTCGCCATCAACCATAATAAAGAGCTTAAAATAGTTTATCAAAAAATGATCGCTGCAGGAAAACCACCCAAGTTAGCCATAACCGCTATTATGCGACGGCTAATAATCATTGCAAATGCTTTACTGCGTGATCAACGAAAATGGACCGAAAATATAACTTGATCATAACGGATACTCACGCTAAACGGCTATCGCCATACGCTCCGCACCATGCGAATGCACGTCTTAGACATGACGACGAGGCATTAACCCCGAAACGCCTTGCGTTTAGTCGTTCGGCTGCGCCGCCTCCAAATCACCCACGCCAATCCAACCGCATACTTCCCTAACTAGGTGCGACCGCACCTCGGCGCTAATGCGCCGCCCTTGCGGAGCATACGGCGACAGCCGTTAGCGTGAGCCAATAAAACTAAAACCCAAACCGAAACTTCCTAACTAGGTGCGACCGCACCTCGGCGCTAATGCGCCGCCCTTGCGGAGCGCACGGCGACAGCCGTTAGCGTGAGCCAATAAAGCCAAACTAAGCCAACCAGCGTTTGCGGCGTTTATAGGCTTTCACGTTTCTAAACGAGCGCTCTTCGCTATCATCCTTAGCAACGCCAAGATAAAACTCTTTCACGTCTTCGTTTTCAAGCAGTTCTTTGCCTTCACCATCCATCACCACACGGCCATTTTCTAAAATGTAGCCATACTTGGCATATTTAAGCGCCACGTTTGTGTTCTGCTCAGCCAAAAGCATCGAGACACCTTCTTTTTCATTCAGCTCTTTGATGATC
>JAMOMM010000527.1 GCA_027067085.1 Hyphomicrobiales bacterium | reverse complement strand
ACTCACACAAACAACTGGCCAGCCTAAAGGGAAGCAACGCTCTGCGTGTACCCGTTTTGTTTGTCGCGGCAGGTGATGAAAGAGTTGTTTCAAACGAAAAAATTCACCAATTTTCTCGCAACGTCGCGGGCACCCCTGTTGTAACAGTTGAAAATGCCTTTCACGAAATCTTGCTAGAACGAGACGACATGCGCGAACAATTCTTCGCCGCCTTCGACAGTTTCATGGAACAACATTCACCAAAGAAATAATTAAACCAACTCGCCCGTTTTCAGACATCGAACTTCTTCACGGCCCATAATATCAAGTTCAACATTATCACCAACAATGGCATATTCCCAAGGCGGCTCAACGAAAGTACCCCAAAGTTTTTGCCCGCTGGTATCAAAAACCACAATCTCTAACTCCGCGCTCAAAATCACAAAGCCTTGCTCTTTTGACCAATCACCAAACCCTATTTGAGTTTGGTCTTCCCATAACAAAGTGAAAGTTTTGAGATCATAGCAAAGCAACCGTTCACCAGCGCCAACGAACAACCGTTCCGTTTCGGGCAACAATAAGCAGCTGGGATTGAAACCCTGTTCTGAAGATGGCGCGAATTGTTGCACAATGACAAGATGGGGCCAACCACCTTTGGTATTGCCCTTGTGAACCGCAAGGCCATAAAACCCTGCATCAGGATCATCAAGCTTGTACTCATCGAATGTGAGGACATGGTCTTTGTACCTGTAAGGAAAAACACCATCTGAATATTCCTGACCGCTCAACGTCCACTCACCAATCGCCATTTTAATCATTTAAATTCACCATAAAAACATCATAGCGCGTTGACTTGCCTAAAATTTGGTGGGATGGCAAGCGTAGGTTTGCCATTGGGTCAGCTTTTTGTGGCCATTTGAGCACCACACGATTGCGCGCGCATTTTAGCGCCACTTGCATCAGCTCAAACGAGTCTTCATCTGGCCCGACAATTTCGCGGATTAAGCGCATTTCTTTTTTAACTAAAGCTTTAGTTTTGCGCGGCGGGTGCATCGGGTCCACCACCACCACATCAGGCGCACGATGACGTGAAATTTGCGGCAACACATCTTTTGCATCGCCCTGCAACAAGCTCATGCGCGCCATAATCTCCACCACTTCAGGCGATGACTGTTCAATGTCCCCCGCCCGCGCCATGGCATCGCTCAACAACTCAAACATCTGTTCCGAGCGCTCAATCATTATCACTTGCGCACCCAGCGAAGCCAACAAAAAACCGTCACGCCCCAGCCCCGCCGTAGCATCCACCACAAACGGCGTTACGCCATTTTTAAACCCACAAGCCTTAGGCAACCCCTGCCCCCGCCCCCCGCCAAACTTGCGACGATGGTCAACCGAGCCAGAGGTGAAGTCTATGATGGGGTTAGTCATTTGAGTCCTGTAAAAATTCTGCTTGAATGTCATCGTGAAACTGTTCATTTCGCCCCAAACAATCTGCATGTTTCCCTTTTTATTTCAGTTGAAGGGTTTTCAAAGTTTATTCCTAGCTCACTCTGCCATGCTTGGAAATATATGTGTTTAAGCTGATGACTGCAATGTTTATGCGCACCGAACAATGGATCAACGGCACAAGGCCGATGATGAGGCGAAAATGATCTAGGATTAGAGGTAGAGAACGGAGATTGGTAAGCCAAGCACTCTCTCAATTACGAACCCTCGGCAACCCATCACGAGGTCGTTGAGTATTTAAACCAAAACCGTAAACTTGTTCGCGCAAATGCGAGTGTTTCCAAATACAAAAAATTAATACAGCCGTGATATGACGTAAAACAATAAGGTCAAAAACCAATGGGGAAATAATGATGGTTTCGGTAAAAACAAAAATTTCAAGCTTAGTAACCGAATCTGTTCTCGCGGCAATATCCGTGCTCGCATTAGGAGCTTCGGGTTTTCCCATCACCACCCCACAAAGTTTTACCCCAGACTCATTTATTTTATCAGCGGCCAAACCATTTTTTGCATTTTTAGTTTGCTTCAGCGTCCTTCATTTCATTGCCCAAAAAACTGGCTTTAAGGCGCGTATTATATACGCAGGATTTGGCATCGTGGCATTTTCTTTGGCCGTCGCAACGGTTTTCGATAGCATCGAAATGTCAAAATCAATCGAAAGTGGCATTGTCTCATTGTACGTAGCCGTCGTTTTAGTCCTTGGGGCTATGATGGGTTTTCTTTACCATGTAAATGCTGGTTACGACACGCAAGGCGATGATCCAGAAAGCTTGGCCCGCGCATTAGAAAACAACCAATATCAACCAGACCAAGGCGCGCCCGTAATCAACGCCGATCGATTAAGCCGTTATGGCATTTCACCCCAATCGAGCGCACCTAAAAATTCATCGTCATCAGTCTCTACCGACGGCTCACTTGTTAACACGTCAACCGCTGAATATTTCGATGGCCCGATCCAAGTACGCACATCCATTGGTGCTGCATTTATGGCGGCAATTGCTGCAACAGTTTTGTATTCAATTGGAACTGTGGTCTTTTCATTGTTTGATTTGGCAACAGGGGCTTCTAGTTCATTTTTGTCTGACCTCCAATCAAGTCTCGGCGAAGCTGCTAAAAAAGTACCACAGATACCACAAGACCCTGCTGAGCTTGCAACGTCTCTACAACGCGGTTCCTCCATTTTATTATCACAGTTTTTTTATGGATTACTAACGTCACCATTTTATGTTTTGTTGATTATGATTGGCCATTATATCGCTCGCGCACGAAACAAAACAGACTACTTCCAATACGCAGTAATTGGGCTCATCTTGCCTCCTGTTATAGGGCTAATCGCATTCATTGGTTTTGTAATTGTCGGCTTGGGTGCCGCGGTCCCAACTGCATTGGGAATGATTATGTATAGAAAATATGCAGGCCTAGAACCCAAGCCTGTAAAAGAAGATATTGAAGTTCGCGAGCGCCGCGATTTAGTCGGCGCGAACCATGCACGTCGCCAATTTGGTCGCGTCATCGCCAAAAATTAGTATCCTGCCCTTTTTACACAGACTTCACATATCAACCCAGCGTCACGCGCGTCTCTCTATCCGCGCCCTGCCCGCGCCCTAACGCCAACAACTCACCTTCGCGCACGGTTTCCCATGTTTCATCTGCGCTACAACCTGCCCCATGTAAAGGCTCTGAAGCAATAGCCCGCCCGCCATGGTCTAGGCAGCCAGATAAGTAAAGCGAAGGGCTTTTGTTGTCTGAGGCATGGCGGAAACCATAAATTTTTTCGCCATCGGAAAAGACGCAGGTTAAGCGAATAGGCGTACTCATAGCGTCATTGTCTCGCGCCAAATCACTCATTTGTTTAATGCTACGCGAAACAGCACCTGCAACATCTTGTGCAAGACCATTGGTCAGCATCAGCAAAAAGAACAACTCAGAATCCGTGCAACCACGCCGCGCATTATAAAATTCATCATCGAGTAAATTTTCAACTTTACGACGGATCAAAGAAAACTCACCAATGCCACCATTGTGGGCAAACGACCAATTTTGATAAGCAAACGGATGACAATTTTCGCGCGAGGTTGTGCCAAAAGTTGAAGCGCGGACATGGGCCATAAACAAATCAGACTTCACCATTCGGCAAATCGATGGCAAATTGCTATCAGACCAGGCAGGCAACACGTCTTTGTAAAGACCAGGCAGATTGGCACTTGAGCCTTGTGTATTTTGACCCGCTCCATCATACCAAGCAATGCCAAAGCCATCACCGTTCACCGCCAGTTTAGCCTCTTGCGCCACTTGGCTTTGCTCTAGCAATGAATGCTTTGGCTTAACAATGATGTTTTCAAGCGGAATGCTTTTTCCGATATACGCAACAAGTCTACACATAAGATGCCTTTTAGGCGTTCGCCGCCAAATTAGAATTCAACTAAATTCCGACAGCTCAAATTGGACTGGCCCAAATTCAACATTGTGGCCTTACCGCAAGAACTATAACCATCTTATACTAAAACTGAAAAACACAATCACATTTATGCAATGAGACACCCAATGAAAAAACCATCGCCAGCCATTCAAATTCGCCCCGTTACTCAAAAAGATCGCGCCCGTTGGGAAGAGCTTTTTGCAGCTTACGCAACTTTCTATAAAACAGAAATTCCAAACGATGGTTTTGACAATGTATGGAATTGGATTTTTGATGAAAACAATGACTTTTGGTGCGACCTTGCCCAAACAGCAGATGGCGAGATCATCGGCTTTACTCAATATCAATTCATGCACCGCTCACTTGGTGGCAGCATGACAGTTTATATGAGTGACCTATTTGTTGATCCAAAAGTTCGTGGTAGCGGCGCTGGCCGCGCTTTGATTGACCATGTCATTGAGTTTACCAAGTCAAAGGGCCTGCCAAGTGTTCGCTGGCTGACACAAGACTTCAACTATGCTGGTCGCCGCCTCTATGATACCTATCAGCCAAAGTCCGACTTCATTTTCTACAACATCCCAGTTTAACGCAGTTACACCATCAAAGCGCGAACTTGATCGTGGAGCTCTTGGCTAGCGGTGGCTAAGATATCGCCCCCTTTGTGGGCTGGCCCGCCGTCCCAAGTGGTCACCACACCGCCCGCACCGCGAATGATTGGCACCAGCGCGCATATATCATAGGCTTGCAAACCTGCATCTATCGCGATGTCCACATGGCCCGCTGCAAGTAAGGAGAAGAAATAGGCATCGCCATCATAACGAATATTCCGCAGACTGGTGCGGAATTTATTGAGGAATTGGCGTTTTTGCGGCGTATCAAAAGTCGTATCTGGCCCCGTGGTTGTACCAAATGCTTGTGAAAGATTCGCCGCTGGGTTGACTTTAAGCTCACGCTGCTGGCCACCACGCAACATAAACGAGCCATCAGGCGTGCCAACAAAAGTTTCACCCACATATGGCTGATGCATCACGCCAATAACAGGCTCATCTTCAAACTCAAGGCCAATGAGCGTGGTCCAGCTGGTCATACCAGCAATAAACGAGCGCGTACCATCAATTGGATCTAACACCCATGTAAAAGGCTCACTACCCTGTTTCTTGCCGTATTCTTCACCATGAATGGAGTGATGAGGATATTTTTCCTCAATCATCGCCCTCATAATGCGTTCGGCCCCTTTGTCACCTTCGGTAACGGGATCAAATCCCTCATCCACCTTATTATCGATCACGACAGGTTCGCGAAAATGCGCCAGAGTCTGTTTTTCTGAAGCTTTTGCCATCTCTAAAGCAAAGTTGCTCAATTCATCTTGTAATTTTTTGTCCATGCTGTGCGTGCCGCGTTTATTTGATTCAAGCATTCACTTGCTTGAATGAAGCAGGGTTTGTCAAGCAAACCCGTTGATTTCTGTAAAGGGAATCCAATTGTTGCGACGTGGAACAAAATAAAGTCGTTGCCAAATAGATTTTTCGAGATTGGTAAATTATTGTGCACTGCAATATTAGTTTTATCTAATATAAACAAGGACTTCACAGATTACTAAAACTTAATTCTTGCA
>JAMOMM010000526.1 GCA_027067085.1 Hyphomicrobiales bacterium | reverse complement strand
TTATAAATATCGTGTTGCAGAATTAAAAAAACAAAAGAGCGTGACGCGTGCCGTACCGTTTGTTGAAGGCCAAGTGCTGGTTTCATCAAACCGCGCCAATGCAGGGGCATTGGTCCGTGGCTTAGCAGGGGCCGATATTAAGACCCTAAAATCTGTTTCAAACAAAAAACTGCAAGGCACCTTTGATGGTTTTGACAAGTCGGGCGGTATTGCCATCGGATACAAAATGTCATGGCAACATGGTGTGAGCATTGGCGATAAACTCACATTGATTTCGCCAGAAGGCCCCGCAACGGTTTTTGGCAGCGCACCGCGTTTAAGAGGGTATCCAATTGTTGCGATTTTTGACACGGGGATGTCTCAATACGACAAAGGCGTGATTTTCATGCCGTTCGGCGAGGCTCAAGAGTATTTCAATTCAGAAGACGGCGCGACAGCGATTGAAATTAAAGTTAAAGACGCAGATGCAATCGATGAAGACATTGCTGCAATGAAAGAGGCCATAGGGCCGGGCGTTCAGTTTGTCTCGTGGAAAAAATCTAATGCATCGCTGCGTAACGCTTTGGTTGTAGAACGAAACGTGATGTTTATTATCCTAACTTTGATTATTCTTATCGCCACGCTCAACATCATTTCAGGCTTGATTATGCTGGTTAAAAGCAAGGGGCCAGATATTGCAATTTTGCGCACCATGGGCGCGAGTAAAGGGGCTATTCAGCGCGTGTTCTTTATGACGGGGGCCGCCATTGGTGTTTCTGGTACAATTTTCGGCGTTATTCTTGGTGTTGTTGTTTGTTTGAACATTGAAACAATTCGTCAAGGACTCGAGAAACTTTCTGGCACAAAACTGTTTCCCGATGAGGTTTATTATCTGTCTCAATTGCCAGCTGAAATGAACATTACGGAAACTATTTTGGTTGCGTTGATGACCATTACATTCTCGTTTTTGGCGACTTTATACCCGTCTTGGCAAGCCGCCAAACTCGATCCTGTAGAGGCATTGCGTTATGACTGATATGGCGCAAGAACCCGTGCTTGAACTAAAAGGCATCACCCGCGAGTACAGCCAAGGAGATACGACTCTTAGGATTTTCAAAGGTTTGGATTTTTCCATAAATGCTGGCCAAATTATTGGCCTTGTGGGTCAATCAGGTTCTGGCAAATCATCGCTTTTACACATTGCAGGTTTGCTGGAAAAACCGACAGCTGGTGATGTGTATATCGCTGGTCGAAATTGCTCTAAACTGGATGATACCGCGCGAACCAAAATCCGCAGGTTTGGTGTTGGTTTCATTTATCAGTTCCACCACTTGTTGCCAGAATTTACGGCGCTGGAAAATGTTGTGATACCGCAGTTGATTGCCGGAGCTACAAAATCAGCAGCCGATGACCGGGCTAAGTCTTTACTCAAAAAACTGGGCCTAGCGCACCGTTTAGATCATTTGCCATCTGAAATGTCGGGTGGTGAACAACAGCGCGTCGCCATTTGTCGTGCTCTGGCCAATAAACCCTTGGTATTGCTGGCCGATGAACCAACGGGAAACCTTGATCCCAAAACGTCTGAAGTTGTCCACGCAGAGTTTTTGCACCTCATTCAAGATGAAGGTTTGGCGGCGCTTATTGCGACTCACAATCTTGAACTTGCGCACAAGATGCATGGTGTCGTAACCTTGGAAGATGGGGTGTTGAAAAAACACAAATGAGTCGTAATATGAGGCGGGCGTATGAAAGCGATTTTTAGTGCAGTTCAATTAGGGCACAAACCAAAGCGATACCTTTCAAAAGGCAAAATGGTCCACTATCCAGACCAGCCCGAACGCGTGCGTCGATTGCTGCAAGGGGTTAGAAAAGCTGAACTTAGTATCCATGCCGCACGTTCGTTCTCCGATAGTATGTATGAAAGCGTCCACTCAGCCCGCTATGTTGATTTCCTCAAAAATGGCTTTGATGAATGGGAAAAGCTTGAAGATTCCTACGAAGAAATGATGCCTGCGGTGCGACCAGCGCCTGGCCCAATCACATACTCACCCCATATTATCGGTCGAGCAGGGTGGCATTTGTCAGATTTTTCATGTCCCATTGTCAGCGATAGCTGGAAGGTGATTAAAGCATCAGCCGATACCGCTTTAACTGCTGCGAGTGCGGTTGCTGCAGGTGAAAAATCTGCCTATGCCTTATGTCGCCCACCAGGCCACCATGCCCAACACGAACGCGCTGGCGGGTTTTGTTATTTGAATAACGCCGCACTGGCCGCTGCTCATCTCAGGAAAACCTACGATCGGGTTTCAATTCTTGATATTGATGTTCACCACGGCAATGGCACGCAACAAATTTTCTACCATCGCGATGATGTGCAAACGGTTTCTATCCACGCTGATCCAAATGAGTTTTATCCGTTTTATCAAGGTTACGAAGCTCAAAAAGGCATTAAACAAGGCGAGGGTTTTAACCACAATATTGTCGTACCCGTTAAAGCCGATGACTTGGCATGGATGACGGGTCTGGAAAAAGCCCTGACATTGGTTTCAGACTATCGTTCAGGCGCGCTTGTCCTTTCATTAGGGCTTGATACCCATGAAAAAGATCCACTTAATGGTGGCGCGGTAACGACAACTGCCTTTGCCGAAATGGCAGCGATGATAAGTAACTTGAATCTGCCGACGGTGATTATCCAAGAAGGTGGCTATCTCACCCCGTTTCTGGGTGATAATTTAGCAAGCTTCCTCATTGGTTTTGAGCATGGCCAATAGCTGCCCATAACCTACTGGGGATTGATTTCCTTTTAAATGGGCAGGTTTGCTTTTTCGCGCTAAACTTACCGTCTGATGTCTGAGTCTTCTGATTATAATAAAAACCAACCCGTGCCGTTTGTGCATTTACGGGTTCATTCGGCGTTTTCTTTGTCTGAAGGTGCGTTGCCGATTAAGAAGCTGCTTGATTTGGTAACAAAAAACCAAATGCCAGCAGTGGCCATCACCGACACCAACAACTTGTTTGGCGCACTTGAGTTTTCTGAAACGGCATCAGGCGCGGGTATTCAACCAATTATCGGTTGCACTTTTAAAGTTTCGTTTGCAACTGAGGATGAAAAAAACCAAGCGGCAAACAAAGCCCCAAATCATTATAATCTTGCGTTGTTGGCTAAAAACGAAACTGGTTATGAAGGCTTGATGAAGCTAACCAGTAAGGCATTTTTAGAAACACCAGAAACGGAAGAGCCTCACATCTCAATTGCCGACCTTGAACGGTATAAAGACGGTATCATCTGCTTGACGGGTGGACAAGAAGGGCCAGTTAATAGCGCCCTTGTCGATGGCAATTTTGATAAGGCCAAAACCACACTTGAGCGGCTCAAAAATATTTATGGCGATTGCCTATATATTGAGTTGCAACGCCATAACACACCACAAGAAATCAAAGCCGAGCCGCAATTGATTGAGTTGGCTTATGGGATGGAAATCCCACTTGTGGCGACAAACGAGCCGTTTTTTCCAGCACCATCAGATTTTGCCGCCCATGATGCCCTGTTGTGTATTTCAGCAGGGGCTGTGGTTATTCAAGAAGATCGCAGACGGCTCACACCAGAGCATTACTTCAAAACGCCTCAAGAAATGGCGGCCCTCTTTGCCGATATTCCAGAAGCGATTGAAAATACCGTTGAGATTGCAAAGCGCTGCTCTTATCGACCGCTCAAGCGCGAGCCGATTCTGCCTAAGTTTCTGGCTGAAGGTGAAGGCTCCGAAGCAGATATGCTACGCGACATCGCAACCAGAGGCTTGCAAGATCGTTTGGATAAGCATGGACTTTCAGAAGGCTACGTTGAACAAGATTATTGGGACCGTTTAGAATATGAGCTAAAAATTCTCATCGATATGAAATTCCCAGGGTATTTCCTCATCGTTGCAGATTTTATCAAATGGTCCAAAGAGCAAGATATTCCCGTTGGACCGGGCAGGGGTTCTGGTGCTGGTTCAATCGTGGCTTGGGCCATGACGATTACCGATTTGGACCCGTTGCGATTTAAACTGATTTTTGAACGGTTTTTGAACCCTGAACGGGTTGAAATGCCCGATTTCGACATTGATTTTTGCCAAGATAGGCGCGAAGAAACAATTCGCTACGTGCAAAATAAATATGGCCACGACCAAGTTGCGCAAATCATCACTTTTGGAAAGCTACAGGCCAAAGCCGTGGTCCGCGATGTTGGGCGGGTGCTGCAAATGCCATATGGTCAAGTTGATCGCTTGTCAAAAATGATCCCCGGCACGCCTGCTGATCCAATGACATTAGCCCAGTCAATTGTTGCAGAGCCGCGCTTGCAAGAAGAGGCCGACGGCGATGAAACCGTTGCCACGTTACTCGATTACGGTCAAAAGCTTGAAGGGCTTTATCGTCACGCTTCAACTCACGCGGCGGGCGTGGTGATCGGTGATCGCCGCCTTGACGAACTGGTGCCGCTTTACCGCGATCCGCGTTCAGATATGCCCGTCAGCCAGTTCAATATGAAATGGGTTGATAAAGCTGGTTTGGTGAAGTTTGATTTCTTGGGCCTTAAAACCCTGACAACAATTCATAAAGCCTGCAAGCTGCTTAAAAACCGCGACATCATCGTTGATCCTGTGGCGATCCCGCTTGATGATGAACCAACCTATGCCATGCTGCAAAAACGCGAAACCGTTGGCGTGTTCCAGTATGAGAGTTCTGGCATGCAAGACCTCATGCGCAAAGCGGTGCCAGAAAACATTGAAGATTTGATTGCGATTGTGGCCTTGTTTCGCCCCGGTCCGATGGAGAATATTCCCAAATATATCGCTTGTAAGCACGGGCAAGAAAAGCCAGAATTTTTGCACGACACTATTACCCCTGTTTTGGCAGACACCTATGGCGTGATTATTTATCAGGAACAAGTGCTCAAAATTGCGCAGGTTCTGGCGGGTTACTCCCTTGGTGAAGCCGACATTTTACGTAAAGCCATGGGTAAGAAAATCGTTGAGGAGATGGATCGTCAACGCGTGGTGTTTGTTAAAGGCGCGATTGAAAACAACGATGATATTGATGAAGGCCACGCCAACTTTATTTTCGATCTGGTGGCAAAGTTTGCGGGCTATGGTTTTAACAAAGCCCACTCTGCTTGTTATGCGTTCGTTGCCTATCAAACCGCTTATTTAAAAGCCAATCATCCCGTTGAATTTTTGGCCGCGTCTATGACCCTTGATATGGGCAATACTGAAAAACTGAGCGTTTTTACTCAGGAAGCCCGACGGCTTGAAATTACCGTGCGCCCGCCATGTATCAATAATACTGAAATCGAATTTTCAGTAAAGAACGGCGATCTGGTTTATACACTGTCAGCCCTTAAAAATGTCGGTAGTGCTGCAATTGAGCATTTATGTGAAATTCGCAATGAGGGCGGTCCGTTTAAAAGCTTTGGCGATTTTGCCACCCGAATTAATGGCCGCATTCTAAACAAGCGTGCGATTGAAAGCATGGCCAAAGCAGGGGCGTTTGATACGTTCAACCCACACCGCGCCCAAGTGCTGGCAGGTGTT
>JAMOMM010000525.1 GCA_027067085.1 Hyphomicrobiales bacterium | reverse complement strand
GCGATGTGGTGCCGCTTAAAGGTCTAAACCGCGCTTTTGTCCGCAATGGTTTGAAAGTCATGGCTAGCCGTAATCGCACAGGTTTAACCGCGCTGGCAGACATTGCACGTTTGGTACGAGCTCCCGACGTTTATGCTCTTGGTTTCGTTGTTGGGCCGCGCTTGAATGCGGCAGGGCGCATTGGTTCAGCCATGGTCGGGGTGGATCTGATGATGGAAACAGACAAAGGCAAGGCCAACCAAATTGCGGCGAAGTTAGAAAGTTGGAACAAAGAGCGCCAAGCCATTGAATTGGGCGTGGTGGATAGAGCCGATTATCAGGCCCAAGCAGAGATGGGCCAAATAGGAAACTTACCAGCTATAGTCGTGTCTGGTGAAAGTTGGCACCCTGGCGTTTTAGGGCTGGCCGCCGCGCGATTAAAAGAACGTTATGGCCGCCCCAGCTTTGTCCTTGGCCACCCAAAGGGTAGCGATGAGGCAAGCGGTTCGGGACGTTCGATCAAAGGGGTGGATTTGGGTGGCGCTGTCCAAGCTGCCGTTAAAGCGGGCATTGTAGAAAAAGGCGGTGGGCACGCCATGGCCGCAGGTCTGACAATCAAGATTGATCGAATTGGCGATTTACGTGCTTTTATGGAAGATCACCTGCGCCAAGAAACTGAACTTGCCCGTCAAAATCAATCGTTAAAAATAGATGCAGCCCTTACCGCATCAGGCGCAACCCTTGATCTGATTGCCACCATCGAAAAGGCAGGACCGTTTGGGGCTGGCAATCCAGCACCAATGTTTGCTTTTCCTGCTCACCGAGTCGTTTACGCCGATATTGCGGGAGCAGACCATGTCCGCTGTACAATTCAGGCGGCAGACGGCACGCGACTGAAAGCAATTGCTTTTCGGGTGGCCGATACTGACTTAGGTGAACTCTTGTTGACCGAGCGCTCAATGCCACTGCATTTCGCGGGAAGACTGGCGATAAATGATTGGGGCGGTAAACGCGAACCGCAATTATTTATTGAAGATGTTGCCAAAGTAAATTAGCGAGAAAAATAAAACGTTTTTATCTCTTTTTCGTGCTTGCACTATCAAAAAAACCCCTTTATAGAACTCCCTGCAGCGCGCCCTTCGTCTATCGGTTAGGACACTAGCCTTTCACGCTGGAGAGAGGGGTTCGATTCCCCTAGGGCGCGCCAAGCCACCCGCTTTGCACAGCAAAGCGTGCGATATCCCATTAAAATTCTAAATTCGCAGCGGCAGTTGTTTCAAAGAAACAACGAGAGCCACCCGCTTTGCACAGCAAAGCGTGCTCATTCTTCTTTGTCGAAATCCACGCTCTCTTCATTTTGTTGGTCAAGCACCTGAGCGAACAGTGCAATGATTGTCACTGCAATATTCCCTTCGGACCGTCGATAAATTCTCCACAAGCGCGCCGCGCCTTTCGTAATCTGAACGATGTACCAACGATATTAAAGGTATTCCCAACCTGTTGAAAGTTATTGGGTTTTGGGTCATCAAATTTTGCTTCATACTCGCTCAAACTGTTGGTTTCTCTACTTTGCTCTTAATCCAATCAATACATCTGTCTGCAATTTTCTCCCAACCATCTTCACCCAGCACCCAATGGGCATGGTCAGGGAGTTCAACATATTCACAAGCTCCCGGGGGATAACGCTTGGCTGCAGCTCTGCAAAGTGATGCAGGGACGATGTGATCGTATTGGGCGCCAAATATCAACACGGGGCAAGAGATTTTATCAACATCAACCCGTGAGGCTTTTGTTTTATCAAATGCCCAATTGCCAATTTCAAACAGCGCCAAACCAGATCCCCACAGGCAATTTTGAAAACCTTTTTGTGCGTCAGCCTCGCTGATACGGTTAAACACGCCATAGCGCATTTCTTTATAAGTAGGAAAAGTAGGTTTACGCCAATATGCCCATGTGAGTGAAATGCGGCCAAAAATTTTCAAGGTGCTAAATCGCAGCGCAAAAATACCAGCTGGTGGGGCAGGGCATAGCGCAACAACGCAAGCCAATTTACACCGCGCCGCAACCAGTTGGGCAACAAGCCCCCCTAATGAGTGCGCAACAATGATCGGTGGATGGTCCAAAGAATTGACCAGATCAACAATCCCATCAGCATAATCTGTTAGACTTGTTGTGCCCAAGCCTTCTGGCGGTGGGTCACCTATTTTTACATCATGGTGCTTTAAGGCTGGGGCCAGTGTTTTAAAACCGTTCGCTTCAAAATGTTTCTTATAATCGCCCCAAACACCAGGGCCATCCCACATGCCATGAATAAAGATAACGGTTGATTTGTTCATTATGTAATCCTTGAGCCATTTTCTCTAACAGCAAACCAGACTCAAAGACAAAAATCAAATACTTCCCGCTTTTTCAATCACCAGAATATGCGCAGGGCCAATAGGGTGGGCCACGTGTTCATCGCCATTTTCAGCAAAACAAATATCACCAGCTTGCATAGCTTGTTTGTGTTCAGCGCCCGCATTGTCGCGGAAAAACATATCCACCTTGCCCGCTAAAACCACAAACACCTCGCGCCCGTCATTGGTGTGCCAAATGTAAGGTTCGTCAGTCCAATGTAGCCGCACGCTGGCACCTTCAACATTGGTGATGTCTTGCGCATCCCATGCTTTCTTACCAGTGAAATTTGTCGCTGTAATGAATTTCATTGCGCCATCAATTCCCTTACCATTTGCCAGAATTTTCCATAGATGCCCAAGGTTCTTTGGCTGCCAGCGCATCACCTTTTTGCAAAAGTTCAATGGATATATTATCAGGCGAACGCACAAACGCCATGCGCCCGTCACGCGGTGGGCGGTTAATCACCACGCCACCATCTTGGAGCTTTTGGCACGCAGCATAAATATCATCAACTTCAAATGCCAGATGACCGAAGTTGCGCCCTTCGCCATATTCTTCAGATTCCCAATTGTGGGTCAATTCAATTTCTGCATCCAAGTTTTCAGGCGCTGCAAGAAAAATCAAACTAAATTTTCCAGCAGGGATGTCCTTTCTGCGCGTTTCAACCAAGCCAAGCTTATTGCAATAAAAATCTAACGAAGCATCCAAGTCGTTCACGCGAACCATGGTGTGTAAGTATTTCATTTGTAAGTCTCCGTTTAATTCAGTTGTCCGAATCAAATCGCATTGATTATTGATTCTCTGCCTAAGTTTATGGGCGAAAAGGGGAAAGTTGGAAAATAAAATATTTTTTTGAACTGTGTTGCTATTCGGTTCGTTTGACTGAAAAAATTAACAATTTGAGGGATTTACTGTGAAAATCTGCGGGCAAAAGTTAACGTATGACATCTTTTTCCACAGTGGCCTGCCTCTGGGCCTATATACAAAGCCATTTTTATTGGGGCAAAATAGTACAGCTGGAAAGTGATGAGGCAAATTTAACGTCACATTCTGCAGGGTAAGTAAAATTTAGGTGGGTTTAAAATGGCGGGCGAAGACGTAAGCACACACGCAAGTACGCAAGGTGCAGCTGAAAGTGTAACAGAACAGGTCGAAACAACAACGCAAACAGATACTGGTGCAGCAGCGCCAGCCGTTGCTTATTCACCTGAACCGGAAGTTCAAATTTTTCAAGTAACAGGGTTCGTCAAATGGTTTGACATTGCCCGTGGTTATGGCTTTATCATCCCCGATAGTGGTATTCGTGACGTTCTCATCCATCTAAGCTGTTTAAAGCGTGATGGCTTTGAAGCGCCTCTAGAAGGCACGCGCATTGTCTGTGAGGCTGTGCAGCGCCAAAAAGGGTATCAATGCCTGCGTGTCCTTGATGTGGACACCTCAACTGCTATTCATCCTGTTGAACGCGTTGCGCGTACGCACGTGACTGTTGAAGCCGATGCGGTTTGGAAGAAGGCGACCGTTAAATGGTTTAACCGTACGCGCGGCTTTGGCTTTGCCACCGAAGGTGAAGGGATGCCAGACATCTTCATTCACATGGAAACACTACGCAAAACCGCCATTGCAGAATTGGTGCCAGATCAAACGATTTACATTCGCTTCGGCGACGGTCCAAAGGGCAAAATGGCCGCAGAAGTGCGCTTGTCTCTTGATGATAATTTGCCAAAAGTAAATTAGGCCCAAGTTTTAAGTATAAGTTTAAGCATAGGCGCAAGCCAAGCTGTAGGGTGTTCTAGTTTTTAGTTTAGTTGTTTCGGGAATACGCCATGTTTGTTGGTTCGTTGTTGCGTTTTATACGCGTTGCTTTTGTTGTTTTTACGGCGATGTTTTTCACCCAAGCCGCCTATGCTCAAAAGGTTGATGGCCAGCTGGCCCCTATTGAGTTGGTGACGGTCACCACCGCCAAGGGGGCTTTCAAATTCAGTACAGAAATTGCTAAAACACCGATGAACCTGCAGCGTGGGTTGATGTTTCGCCATAGGTTACCGCAAGACCGAGCGATGATGTTTGATTGGGGCCGCGATATTGTTGCCAATATGTGGATGAAAAACACCATCATTTCATTAGATATGATCTTCATTTCGCGCCAGGGGATTGTGACGGGTTTTAAAACCAACACTGTGCCGAAATCACTCGATGTAATATCATCGGGCATACCGATTGCTGCCGTTTTAGAAGTGGTTGCAGGCACTGTTGAACGGATCGGTCTCAAGCGCGGAGATCTTGTATCTCACCCGATGTTTAATCGCTAAAGTTCCTGCTCGAAAAAGTGCATCAAAAAAAACTGCAAAAAATCCAATTCTGTGCTTGCACCAACCCTATATTCCTTTATATAACGCCCTATCAAGGCTCGCATTTGCGGGCAGCACTCCAGTAAGATTGACCAACTCAATTGGTTGCCAGTTCTTCTGGTTTTAGTCGGGGTATGGCGCAGCTTGGTAGCGCATCTGCTTTGGGAGCAGAGGGTCGTAGGTTCGAATCCTACTGCCCCGACCATTTTTCTCTTCATCTTTGCGATGCAACCTTTGCATAGTTTGTTGGTGAGGCGTAAAGTAGCTGAAAATTGCTAAAGGATGTTTTCCATGTCTGCACGTATTTTCCAACCCGCACGCAACGCCATGCAATCAGGCAAAGGCAAATCTGATAATTGGGTTTTGCAATTTGAGCAGGAAAAGCCGCGCTCAACCGAACCATTGATGGGTTGGACGTCTTCATCTGATATGAAACAACAAATCAAATTACGTTTTGACTCTAAAGAAGACGCGATTGCATATGCCACTCGCGAAGGCTTGGCTTATCGCGTTGCCGAACAACATACAGTAAAGCGCCAAAAAAGAGCCTACGCCGACAACTTCAAATTCGGCCGTGCCACCAACTGGACCCATTAGAGCGTTTCATGTTTTGTTTGAATCACAAACACAACATAAAACGCAAGACTGTAAGTACCTAATTAAGACGTGCTGGCAGCATAGCCGCTAGTTTATTGGCTAACCAATTTACCGCGCTGAAAAGAGTGCCCGTGGCAATCCATATTGGTCCAACCAGCCGATCCAATGAACATCCGTTGGTCCAATAACATAGTTGACGGCTTTCCACCTTCGCCCATCTTTGCGCAGCAACACCATGACGACCTCACTCATCGCATCGTTTTTCCA
>JAMOMM010000524.1 GCA_027067085.1 Hyphomicrobiales bacterium | reverse complement strand
AGCCCTGCAGAAGAAAACCTAAATCTAGTGCGTGGTGAAATTGAATCTCTTAATCAGCGCTTTGACGATATTAAAATGGAAGCTGCATCCGAGCGTGATGTAGAGGGTTTAAAGCTAGCTGTTGAACAACTAGCAACCAGTGCTGCAAATGGCCCTGATCTAACGCCTTTAACCGCGATGGAGCAACGCTTGGCAGAGCTTACACATCGTTTGGATGAAAATACTCAAACCAACCATATGGCGCCTCAATTTGAAGAGTTGGAAAATCGTATTGTCCATCTTGACCAACAATTGCAACAAGCCATTGATAGCCAAGATGATGCCGCCTCGTTTGCTGCCCTTGAAACTCAAATTGCTGTTATTGGTGACCGCTTAACCTCGACAGAAGATAAGTTGGGTAATCTAGCAACAATAGAGCAATCTATTTCCAAGTTGTACAATAGCTTTGAGGACAACCGCGCTTGGACGCAAGAAGTTGCAGACAATGCGGCTTCTCGCATGGCCAAAGAAGTACTTGAGCAAGGTTTAGCAGCTGTACCTGCTGACGGTAACTCACCTGAATTACAAGCTCTTCAACAAGGCCTTGAAGCGGTGAAGCAAAGCTCGCACGCAGCTGAAAGTCACAATCAAGAAACTTTAGAAGCTGTTCATGAAACCCTTGAACAAATTATTTCGAAACTTTCAGACCTAGAAGCTCGTGATGCAAAAGAGGCCGTCGCTCAAGCTGTTGCTGCATCGGCGCAACCTGCTGTTGCCCAACCAGTAATGGCTCAAGCTGGCGAACAGCAACCATTAGAGCAACCTCAAGTTCAAGATACAGGTAACAATGAATGGCAGGCCGCCGTTCAGTCTCACCTTTTAGATGATAGCGCTGTTCAAGCACCACCATTGCCTAATGCAGTATCTAGCGAATTACCAGATCATCATGTAACGGCCCAGCAAGCCGATGTGTCTCCAGCATTTGAGCCAGGGCAAATCCCAGACATGGTTCAAACTGATCCTGCAATGGCCGCCCAACAAACCCAAGACCCATTTGCACTAAATGCCAATACCAATGCTGGCGTTGATGTGAACCAACAAAGTGCAGCGGCCCCTATTGCTGAAGCTGCACCAACACCAATTGAAGAAGCAGCGCCCTTAGATTATATCGCTCAAGCACGCTTGGCATCACAATCTGCGGCAACACAATCTTCAAATGCGCTATCAAAAGGGGCTGGTTTTTTCTCTGACAAACTAACCGCTGGCAAACGCGCAGTTGTTGAAGCTGGTGAGGAAGCCAAAAAATCAAAATCATTATTTTCGTTGCCGTTCCTTTCTAAAAAAAAAGTAGAAAAGCCGGCTAACGATCAACAAGCACCATTAGAAGGTAATATCGACCCTAAAGCTGCAGAGAAAAAAGCGGCAGGCGGTTTCAATCGAAAACGCCTCGTTCTTGCTGGCTTGGTCCTGTTGATTGCGGCAGGCTCATTTGCAGTCTTAAAGATGGGTAAAAAACCAGCTGACAGCGTAGCGTTGGCAACACCAGCAATCACAGCGCCAAAAGTATCTGGCATTGAAAAAGTGCAGCCAAAGAAACAAACCAGCCAAGTTCTGCCTCAACAGTCTAAAGAGCAAACAACAGGGCAGTCGGTTATTCAAAAAGTTTCTTACACACCGCCCTCGCGTGCGACTGTTCCAAGCAATTTAACCGCGGCCCAAACAGGCATGCCAACAGCAAATGTGCTTGAAGGTGGAAGTAATGACCCTGTTGTAGCTGCACCTAGGGATCCAGTAACCACGTCCTCTTTGCCGCCCGCACCTGTGCATCCAAAATCAAGTATTGATTCACCGCTTAATATTCAAACAGGAAATACGCAAACGGTGATGCAAAACACGCCACCTTCTAGCGTTGAAAGTACTGTTGCGGCAAACCTTGATTTGCCACCAAAGCAAATCGGCACAATAGAGCTTCGCCAAGCCGCCGCAAAAGGTGATCCTTCAGCTCAATTTGTTATTGCAAGTCGGTTTATTGAGGGAAAATCTGTTAAGAGAGATTTTTCACAAGCTGCTTCTTGGTATCAAAAAGCGGCCAGTAACGGTTTGGCTCCAGCGCAGTATCGCCTCGGCACTTTATTTGAACGCGGTAATGGTTTGCCAAAAGACATCAATGCGGCGCGTCTGTGGTATGAGCGTGCTGCCGAAAGCGGCAACGTAAAAGCTATGCACAATTTGGCGGTTATTTATGCCAGTGCTAAGGGTGGAAAAGCTGATTACGCAAAAGCAAAAAAATGGTTTGAAAAAGCTTCTGCCTATGGATTGAAAGACAGCCAGTTTAACTTGGCCGTCATTTTTGAACGCGGACTTGCAACAACACGCAGTCAAAAAGATGCTTTCTTTTATTACTCACTTGCTGCTGCGCGCGGCGATCGTGATGCTGCTGTTAAAGCCCATAGTTTGAAAAATTACATTTCGAAACAAGATCGTTCTGAAGCAGAAAAACGGTTAGCCAGTTGGAAACCTGAACGCCCAGTTAAAGCAGGAAATTTTGTAGCGATTAAAGATCCAAAATGGCAGGTGGCTTCCAAACGTCAACAAAATCCACAAGTAAAACCGCAAGTAAAGTCAAAACCGAACCTGTCTGGTAAAGCCCTGATTTCAAATGCGCAAACGCTGCTAGGAAAACTTGGGTTTAATGTGGGCACAGCTGATGGAATTATGGGGACACGCACCGCAAATGCCGTTCGTTTATTCCAGTTGCAAAACGGCTTGCAAGTTAACGGCATGGTGTCCAACGATCTTTTGCAACAGTTGCAAGCCAGAACCTAATTTGTGCCTAAAAGACTTGGGACCAATTGGTTCTAGAGTCGTTCTGGTTTAGATTGAACCAGAACGACATATTTAAGGTATTGATAATCTTGCGTTTTATGCAGTGTTTGTGATTCAAACAAAACATGAAACGCTCTAGCGTAGCTTTGATGAGGCAAATTTGTGTATTGCAGATTTGCCAATCATCCACGCATCAAACGGGCCATTGTTCCAATACGGTGCGTAAGGGGCGCTGGTAACATTAAGCCCACCTGTGTAAGCGCCAAAAGCGGGCATGAATAAGCGTTGGGCATTGCCCGCAAAGCACCGTCGTCTAATCGTTCGTCCTCGTTGGCGAACAATTGCTGCAGGGTGTAAATGGCCACAAATTTCACCGCTAGCTTTGCCGCCAGTTTCATCGTTGATCGTAAGGCTTGGTTCATGGCGCAAAACCAATGGACCAAGTGTGATCTGCGATGCAACACTCCCCGGCAAGTCATCGGGCAATTCAGGATCATGGTTTCCTGTAATCCACAGCATATTGGTTTGGGTAGAAATTTCAAAAATCATAGCGCGATCGTCAACGCTCAATCGTTCGGGCGCATCTCGATCATGAAAACTGTCGCCAAGAGAAATCAGGGTTTTGGGATTGTATCGATGAACCACCATTTGCAAAGCCTCTAAAGTAGAGCGCGTGTCAAAGGGCGGAATGATGACCCCAAAGCGGGCAAGGCTTGAGCCTTTTTCAAAGTGGAGATCAGCCACCAACAAGGTATCATATTGTGGAATGTACAGCCCACCTGAAAGGTCTGGCTGTAGGTCGAGTGACTGAAATCTAATCATATCAACGTCATCGCCTCATCGATCAATTCATCGGCAGCCTCTGCAAGCAACGCTTCATCGCCTTCGCCATAAATTGGCACGCGACCAATTTCTAACATAACCGGAACAGCCAGCGGGGAGACAGCTTCAAGTGGCTTGTGAACGATGTGGTTTTTAATGCGAGACAACATCGCACCAAGGCGCTTAACATCAATCAACCCAGATGCAGCATCACTAAAAGCTGCCTTCAGTAAAATATGGTCAGGCTGGTGGCTGCGCAAAACATCGTAGATCAAATCACTTGAAACCGTCATTTGTCGGCCCGTTTTTTCCTTGCGAGTGCTGCGCCTTTCAATCAACCCTGATATGATGGCACAATCGCGAAACGTGCGCTTCATTAAACTTGATTGGGCCAACCAACTTTCTAAATCATCTCCTAACATGTCTTCATTAAACAGCATTGCAAGGTCGAGCTTGCCAGCACTAATCATTAAGCTAAGATCGCGCACGCACCAAACCGCCAATGCATAATCATTGGCCACAAACCCCAAAGGCTGCATGCCCATACGTTCAAGCCGCATGGTGAGCAACATGCCAAGAGTTTGATGAGCCAGACGACCATCAAACGGGTAACATACCAAATAGTGTTTGTTGGCGCGTGGAAAGGTTTCAATGAGCATTTGATCTGCGCGCGGCAAAACAGATTTCCAGCGTTGGATGTTAAGCCAGTCACGAACCTGATCTGGCAAGTCTGATTGCAAAGTCTTATCAGCAATCATTTTGCGAACCCGCCCAGCAAGGTGGGTTGAGAGTGGAAACTTACCGCCATAAAATGAAGGAACTTTTGGTTCGCTGGCAAAGCTGCGAGATACCATGGCCGACATTTCCTCAAGGCCTTCAAAGCGTAGTATTTGCCCTGCAAACAAAAATGTGTCGCCAACGGTCAATTGCTCAATGAACCACTCTTCAACTTCGCCCAAAACTTTCCCACCCCAAGGGCTTATGGGTTTTTGAGGTTTTGATGATTGTTTTTTGCATGATTTTATCAAGCGTACTTTTATTATTGCTTCTTCAACAATCGTACCTGAGTTTAAACGGTAGTTTTGGACAAGGCGTGGATGAGATAAACGCCAGCGCCCGTCTTTGTTTTGTTTTAACCGGGCATATTGCTCGTAAGATTTTAGGGCATAGCCACCTGTGGCGACAAAATCTAAAACCTCATCGAAGCGCTGGCGCGTTAACTTTGAAAATGTTGCCGCGCTGGTGATTTCTTTAAAAAGATCATCGGCAAAAAACTCCCCCGCGCAGGCGCAGCCCATAAGGTGTTGAGCCAATACATCTAATTTTAGTTGAATAGGTGGCTCGCTATCTTGTTCACCAAGTTCAGCAGCAACACGGGCGGCCTCGCATTCAAGTACCTCAAAACGATTAGACGGTACAAACAGCGCACGGCTTGCCTCGTTCAAGCGGTGATTAGCCCTGCCAATCCGTTGCAAAATTCGGCTGGCCCCTTTAGGTGCTCCAACGTTGATGACCAAATCAACATCACCCCAGTCGATACCCAAGTCTAATGTTGAGGTGCAAACCACACCGCGCAATGACCCTGCTGTCATTGCAGCTTCAACTTTGCGGCGCTGGCCAACATCAAGCGAACCGTGATGAAGGGCGATAGGTAAATTGTCTTCGTTGGCTTCCCATAGGTCTTGAAATAATCGCTCAGCTTGTGAGCGGGTGTTAACGAAAACGAGCGCCAGTTTTGTTTGTTTTATCTGCTCGTAAATATCAGGCACCGCATAACGCGCCGAATGACCTGACCATGGTAAGCGCTCTTTGGTTCTTAAAATTGAAATTTTCGGTGTTGCGCCTTGCCCACCTAAAATGAGGGTGGCAGGCGTTTGCTCAGTGCCAAGCCATTTACATAATAAATGCGGATCAGCGACCGTTGCAGACAAACCAATTAGTTTTGATTGCGGGGCAAGCGTTTTAATCCGCGCTAATGCAAGGGACAGTAAAACCCCACGTTTTGAAGAAACCAA
>JAMOMM010000523.1 GCA_027067085.1 Hyphomicrobiales bacterium | reverse complement strand
AACTCACCTTCAACCACATAAACAAATTCATCTTCATTGGAGTGCCAATGCCGCCGCGCCGACCAAACACCAGGCGCTAATGTCGTCAAATTTACCCCAAATTGAGACAAACCGAAGGGATTGCCCAAAACCTTTTTTTCGCGTTTTTCACACGGGCCAGAAAATTGGGCTGGATACATCGTACCGATTCTGGCTTCAACAGTTTCTGTATCGAGTGTAACGGCTGTTTTTTGATTACCCGCCTCATCCATCCAAGCAGCTTTTGTCATACCGTCTCGCTTTCATTTACACTTTCAAAAGCATCGCACACCGCTTCAAATACCAACAAAGTTGAAGTATGGCGCGCCTTCACATCTTTAACAGGTTGCAACGCTGCAACGTCAGACCATTTTCCTGCGGGAGGTGCACCATCGCTCTTTAACATCGCTGTTACAGCATCCCTCAATTGCACCAACTCACTTCGATTAGACCCTACAATGTGTTGCGCCATAATGGCACTTGCAGCCTGCCCCAACATACACGCCTTAACATCATGAGCATACCCAACCACCACATCACCATCTAAGGCCAGCTCAACACCAATCTTACTGCCGCACAGTTTAGATTGTTTTACACTGCACGCATCACAGTTTTCTAGCTTCACAGTCACGGGAATATTGCCCGCGAGTTCGAGGATTTTTTGATTATAAAGGTCATTTAACATTGAAATGGGCCTGAAATAGTTCAGCTTTATGGCAACAGCGCCAATACGCCACAATCTGTGTCGCTCTTGATAATTTACACATTCGCTCTAACTAATGTAAAGTAAACTCAAAAAAAGTTTTATCAAGTCACTTTTCGCTTCTTTCAATAAGTGCTAATTAATCATTTCTGATTTGAAACCGCTAAAGACGACAGACCAATCAGGGCAACAGCCCTCCTAAAATAAAGACCCATAAAATGGATGCAATCGTGAACCAGGATAAAAAGTCAAAACTCCAACTTGGCAAAGGTCCAGACATTGAACGACCTAGCCATGAAGAGGCAAAAGAAGCCGTAAGAACACTCATTCGCTGGGCTGGCGACGACCCCGCACGTGAAGGCCTGCTAGACACGCCAAAACGCGTCACTAAAGCCTACCGTGAATTTTTTAAGGGCTATGAAGAGTGCCCTCTTGATGCCCTTTCTCGCACTTTCGATGAAGTGGGCGGATATGACGACATCGTCTTGCTTAAAGATATT
Organism: Hyphomicrobiales bacterium; assembly: GCA_027067085.1. Taxonomy (GTDB): domain Bacteria; phylum Pseudomonadota; class Alphaproteobacteria; order Rhizobiales; family Aestuariivirgaceae; genus JALWJW01. The sequence continues at coordinate 4,435 of JAMOMM010000523.1, read as the reverse complement.
GAATTTAATTCCCACTGCGAACACCATATGGTGCCATTCATTGGCAAAGCCCATATCGCATACTTACCAACTGACAAGGTCGTTGGTATTTCAAAGCTTGCGCGCGTTGTCGATATTTTTGCTAAACGTTTGCAAACCCAAGAAACAATGACAGCACAAATTGCTCAGTCTATCTGTGAAAAACTGCAACCTCGTGGCGCTGCGGTGTTTATTGAAGCTGTGCACCAATGCATGTCATTGCGCGGTGTTAAAAAGACCAATGTCGCAACAATCACCATGCAATTTACGGGTGAGTTTAAAGAAAACCCCGCCATGCAGGCCCGTTTTATGGAACTGGTTCGCACCCCAACAGGCGGCTATTCAATTTAATCATAAGGCTCACTATGAGCATTGAAAACAAAATGTTTGCAAAACCTGGCGATAAACATCAACTCGAAACAGGGTTGATGTTTTCGCCAAAGTTTGATGCAGCAGGCCTTATTCCTGTCATCACACAAGATGCCACATCTGGCGAAATCTTAATGTTCGCTTTTATGAATGAGTTAGCGTTAGAAAAAACCCTGACGACAAAAACCGTCCATTATTGGAGCCGCTCACGCAATAAACTGTGGCTTAAAGGCGAAACATCTGGCGAAACCCAAGCGGTTGTAGAAATCAAAACCGATTGCGATCAAGACGTAATACTAATACGCGCCAATGTCGGCGGGCGTGGTGCGGCATGCCATACAGGTCGAAAAACCTGTTTTTACCGCTCAATAGATCTTGAAGCGGCCGCAAAAGACAAAGCAACGGCTTTAAATCTAACGGGCGGCACGCCTCTGTTTGATCCCAAAGAAGTTTATAAATAGGCCCGACTTATCGCCGTCTGAAACGCGAGAAAATGCTTTTAGTGTTTCTGCCAGGGTCAAAAAAACCAAACAAAACAAACCCAGCAATAAATCCGCCCAAATGAGCTTCCCATGCAATGCTAGAGACAGAATCACCTGCGCCAAACCCCGTTACTCCAAATATAATATTAAGAACCATCCACACGAAAACAAACATCATTGCAGATTTGTTTTGAACGATTTGCACTAAAGGCAACAATTTAACATCTTTAAAGTCATGCCGTCTAAGATTAGCCATACCCCCTTCAACTGAATACATCAGCCGAATAGCACCGCCCATCATGCCCGAGATTGCACCAGATGCACCAATCAAGAACGTGAATGACCCAAAATTAAACAAATAGAACGCTACCGCGCCAAATCCAGCCGTGTAGATTGAAAACAAAATAAACTGCACAGCGCTTATCCGTCTGGCAACAACCGTCCCAAAAACAAACATCCAAACACTGTTGAATCCTAAGTGCTCCCAGTCCGCATGCAACAATGCATGAGTAAAAAACGTCCAAATATCACCTAAAAATCCGCCAGGAAAGACCAACCCTGCCAATTCTGGCGGCGGCGAAAGTCTGGCTGGCGTAAAGGCAAAGTTTAAAATCAACCAGTCGTCTAACTCTTTACTGGCAAACGTGCGCACCAAATGGACAAACACAAAACACGCAAAAATAATAATTACGATTCTGGGCAGGTTGAAAATTGGCGGATTTTCGGGTGGTTCCAACTGTTCACCATCAAAATTATCAGTACTCAAATTATCACATCCTAAAAAGTGGCACGCACCCTGCAACCATTAACAGGAAAGTACAAGATTGGCACACTCAAACAACAAAGAATTTCTTTATGGAACTTATTTACAACAACACTACCGCAGTTAAAGTCCCTAGCGACATTATGCACCCAACCAGTCGGACACTGTTTCGATTTTGGGAAGGCGCACGCGGTGAGCTTCCTGCGGCAAAAAAACAACAGCTCAATTTAAAGAAAGTATCCAAAATTCTACCCAGCCTTTGTATTGTAGAGCGCCACCCCCTTAAACAAACATATACTTGGCGCTTAGCTGGCACAGCTATTGGCAAATTATGGGGCCATGAAGTAACTGGCCAAGACCTCTTTACAAATTGGGCAGATTTTGAACGTCAAACCGTTGCCACCGGTTTTGATATGGTAATTGCAACCATGCAGCCATGTGTCGTACGTTTTAAGGCAACAAACAACCACGGCAACGAAATTGGGGTTGAATTCCTTGCTGTTCCAATTCAAGACGAAAAATCTGGTGCGATACAAATTTTGGGCACCGTTGTTCCTTTTCGCTCTCCTGATTGGCTCGGCACAACGGAACTTGTTAGTTTTGAAATTTCAACAATTCGGAAAATTTGGACAGACAGCTTGCCGTCTCAGCGCGTACACAGCACCCCTGCTGACTATAAAAGAAGCCAAAATGGCACCATGCCATTTCTGAAACTTATAAAAGGTGGCTTGAACTAAAAAAGAACGGCAAAGTCCAAAACTTCGCCAGTCTGGTTAACCATCCGTTCACATCAACAAACTACACTTAGAGATAGTCAGCTTAAAATCTGACTTTCTGCCTTTTGGGGACTTTAACGGCGGCTTTTTTTCTAGGTGAGATTTATACGTGAACACGACTGCACAAGCATCACAGCAAGGTATTGAACAAGACCAGGCTCGACAAAAAGAAGTTCTTTTTGGCCGTTTGATGCTACCCGACCAAAGCGAGCACCCATTTCAAATTTCTCAAATATCTGTAGACGGTGCTACAATTCTTACACAAGTAAGTGTGCCCAACGATATTAAGCTCGTAGCCTATATCGATGAAATTGGCCGCGTTGAAGGTAAAGTTATTGCTCAATTCGAAGGCGGAATTGCGCTGCAGTTCATCGCTAATGAATCACGCCGCAAGCGTTTAGAGGATAAACTTACTTATCTTGGCGATAATGACCGCAAAGCTGCCAGCCAACGTCGCCATGATCGCTTTGAACCAAAAGACAACAAATCCCACATCACCATGCCCGATGGCCGCATTTATCATTGCGAAGTTATCGACATCTCATTAAGTGGTGCTGCTCTAAAAACCGACATTATGCCAAACCTTGGTACATATGTAATGCTCGGAAAAATGCGCGGTCGTGTCGTGCGCTACGTTGAAGGTGGCATTGCACTTGAGTTCTCTCAAAATCTATCTCAGGCCTCCCTTACGGGCAAAATCTGAGTAACACCCTTCAATTCAAAATTAAAAATAACGTTTTTTATAAGCGATTATTTGCGCGTTCAGCAAATTTATAGTTAACAATTTGACATAAATACGTCTAAAACTTGCCCTCCCGACTGAACGCAATTTCAAGTCGTGCTGTGTATAGTCATTCTCATAACAAGGGAATGGGTACACAAATGTCAAACATAAAAAAGCACAAAATGCTATTTGGCACTATCGCAGCAATGATGGTAACAGCCACATTAATGCCAGCGCCAGCACAAGCTACAAAAGTCAATTACGATGTAACAGAAACTTCAATTTTCACACCAACTTACGGCAAGGCTTTGCCGCCTATTGGTTATGTCAATTTTTGTTCACGCAATTCAAATGAATGCCGTAGTTTAGGTGGAACAACCAAAAAGGTCGTTCTAAGCTCGCAGAATTGGAAAATTCTTCACGAGGTAAACAACTATTCTAATAAAACCGTAAAGCCTGTCACCGATAGCGAACTTTACAATTCGCCCGAGTTTTGGACATACCCAAAACAAAACGCAGGTGATTGCGAAGATTATGTTTTGCAAAAAAAGCGTTATTTAGAAGGCTTAGGTTTTCCAGCTGAAACACTGTTGATTACTGTAGTTCTTGATGAGCTTGGCCTTGGACATGCCGTTCTAACGGTTCGTACAGATCGTGGTGATTTCATTTTAGACAATATGCGCAATGACATTCGCAATTGGCGCGCCACTGGATACACATTCATCAAACGCCAGTCACAACACAATCCACAAATTTGGACTGCACTAACGAACAGAGGAACCAAAGTTTCTCATACAACCGTGTCAGGCCAAAAATAGATCCAAACAGAATTTTCCCGGTCGGCGTCCCCTCCCCATCCCCCCACCAGACCGGGTTGATAGAGCCGGCCCAGTTCCCACACTGGGCCGGTTCGACTTTTTCAAAGACTTAAAATTACAGTTTTAAGGAGCATTAAAAATGCTACTTATCAATTCTGACCAAGCCAGTTTTAAACCGCCGATGATTGGCAACATAAACATCTGCTGATTTTTTTAACATCTTTGCTTGCTCAGGTCCCAGCGTTTTAATCACCCGCCCTGGCATACCGACAACAAGGCTATTGTCAGGAATTTCTTTTCCTTCAGGGATAAGAGCATGGGCACCAACAACGCAGTTTTTACCAATCTTAGCGCCATTAAGCACTGTTGCTCCCATACCGATTAAAGTTCCATCACCAATGGTACAGCCATGTAAAGCGGCCTGATGGCCAATAGTAACGTTCTCACCGATTGTCAGCGGATAACCAATATCAGTATGACAAACC
>JAMOMM010000522.1 GCA_027067085.1 Hyphomicrobiales bacterium | reverse complement strand
TTGGGCGCTTGCGGTGGTACTTGTTGTAAGAGAGCTTAAAAAAATGGCAAAGGTTAGAGTGGTGATAAGTTTCATTTTTGTGTGGTGCATGAGGCTTCCTTGTTAGAGTCGGTCTGGTTTAAATTGAACCAGAGCGACCAGCTTAAGGTATTGATAGTCTTGCGTTTCATGCAGTGTTTGTGATTCAAACAAAACATGAAACGCTCTAGATGTCTTTGCTTCGAACTTTACATTCATACCTCTAATAATTGGTGTGAAATGTCGAGCCATTCAGGGTTGTTTTCCTTTATCAAATTGATCTTCCATTGGCGTGGATATTTTTTGGTATTCTTTTCGCGCTGAATGGCGCTGGTTACTAATTGGTGACCTTGAAACCTGACTAACTTATTGATGCCGTACATTAGAGTATTGTTGCAAATATGGATCACTGGCACAAGGCCGATGATGAGGGTGGAGAGATGAAATTACTAATCCCTCTATCTCCCTCATTGTCGGGCCTGTCCCGCCAATCAATGTGCTGGTTCGAATTTATTCGACTGCGGCGCGATGGATTAACAGCACAAGGTGAATAATGGGGTAAGGAGGTGGCGGTGAGTAGACGGGTGGTTACTCATTTCTTCTTCTTCCCCTTCGGCCAACTCTTCTCAGCCCCTACAATCCTAGACCCACGTTGGCGGCTTTTGCTGGCTTGCATTTTTGCCATGGGGTCGTTCATGATGAGGAGCTCTTGTTGCTTCAACCGCTTTACTTCATCACGCAGTCTTGCAGCCTCTTCGAACTCTAGATCGGCGGCGGCGTTGCGCATGCGGACTTCCATGTCGGCGATTATGGTGGCGAGGTTGTGGCCAACGGTGGCGGTGCCGCCATCTTCGTTAAAGCCAGCGCCAAGGCCGACAGTGACGTGGTCTCCCTCAGACTCGCTGCCCATAATATCAGTAATGCCTTTTTTGATACTGGTGGGGGTGATGTTGTTGGCTTTGTTGTAGGCCTCTTGTTTTTCGCGACGACGATCGGTTTCAGCCATGGCGCGTTCCATCGAACCGGTGATTTTGTCCGCATACAGAATAACACGGCCTTCGACATTACGCGCGGCGCGACCGATGGTTTGAACCAGTGACGTTTCAGAGCGTAAAAAGCCTTCTTTATCCGCATCAAGAATCGCTACCAGTGAACACTCGGGAATGTCCAGACCTTCGCGCAATAGGTTGATGCCGATGAGGACATCAAATGCACCAAGGCGCAAATCGCGGATAATCTCGATGCGTTCTAGGGTGTCGATGTCAGAGTGCATATAGCGCACGCGAATGCCTTGTTCGTGCATGTATTCGGTTAAATCTTCGGCCATACGTTTGGTCAGTGTGGTGACCAATATGCGATAACCTTGGGCCGTCACTTCTATGCACTCGGCGATGAGATCATCGACTTGCGTGCCAACGGGGCGAATTTCGACGGGTGGGTCAATCAGGCCCGTGGGGCGAATGATTTGCTCAACGAATACGCCGCCCGTTTGTTCCATTTCCCATTTCCCAGGGGTGGCCGAAACGTAAACCGTTTGTGGGCGCATGGCATCCCATTCTTCAAACCGCAGCGGGCGATTGTCGATGGCGCTGGGCAGGCGAAAGCCAAACTCGGCCAGTGTGGCTTTGCGGTTAAAGTCACCACGGAACATGGCGTTGAGCTGGCCAATGGTGACGTGGCTTTCGTCAATAAAAACCAACGTGTCGTCGGGCAAATATTCAAACAAAGTGGGCGGCGGTTCGCCCGGTGCGCGGCCCGTGAGATAACGCGAATAGTTTTCAATGCCCGCGCATGAACCCGTTGCCATCATCATTTCAATATCAAACTGGGTGCGCTGTTCTAGCCGTTGATATTCGAGCAGGCGGCCATTGGCGTTGAATTCCTCTAGGCGCTTTTGTAAATCGATCTTGATGCGCTTGACCGCTTGATCGAGTGTCGGTTTTGGCGTGACGTGGTGTGAGTTAGCGTAGATTTTGACGGTCTCAAGCTCAGCCATTTTATGCCCCGTTAGCGGGTCAAATTCTGTAATGCCTTCCAATTCATCGCCAAAGAATGATAATCGCCAAGCGCGATCTTCAAGGTGAGAGGGGAATAGTTCAACCGTATCGCCGCGCACCCGAAAAGTGCCGCGAACGAAATTTCCGTCGTTGCGTTTGTATTGCAGGGCGATAAGGTCGGTGAGCAATTGTTTCTGTGCAATTTCTTCGCCAAGTTTCAGCGCGAAGGTCATGGCGGTGTAGGTTTCCACATCACCGATGCCGTAAATACATGACACTGAAGCGACCACGATAACATCGTTGTTTTCCATCAATGATCGGGTGGCAGCGTGGCGCATGCGGTCGATTTGTTCGTTGATTGAACTTTCTTTTTCGATGTAGGTGTCCGAGCGCGCCACATAGGCTTCTGGCTGGTAATAGTCGTAGTAAGAAACGAAATATTCAACCGCGTTTTCGGGGAAGAAGGATTTGAATTCGCCGTACAATTGGGCGGCCAAGGTTTTGTTGGGCGCAAGGATGAGGGCAGGGCGTTGGGTTTGCTCAATCACTTTGGCCATGGTGAAGGTTTTGCCCGAACCCGTAACGCCTAATAGGACTTGGTCGCGCTCCATGCCACTAATGCCTGATGATAACTCTTTGATGGCGGCGGGTTGATCGCCTTGTGGTTCAAAATCTGAGAACATTTTGAACGGGGTTTGCGCAGCGTTTTTTTCTGGGCGTTTTGGCTTATGGGGTGTGAAGTTTTCAAGCTCGACAAACTCGGGGCGCAAAACACCAGTTTCGTCAGCCGCGGCGCGTGCATCTGCTAACATTTGACCTGCACGTGGGTCTGGACGTTGACGTAAGGCTTCTGACAGCGGCACACCTGTGACAGGGTCAATGGCGGGGTCCAGTGTTGGTTTGGTATTTTTGGATTTTTCAATAAGCTCGCTGGCTGTCGGGACTTCAGGATACCCCTCAATCTTGCCAACTGGCGCCTCTTCAAACCCACCTTTTTGTCTATTATGTCCCATGGAGGCAATATAAAGGGATTTGATGACAGGGGGAAGTGGTGATGATGTCAGGGTATGTCAGGAGTGGCGGTTGTTATTCGGAAAGTTCTCGTGAGGACCAGTATTCTATATCAGATAATATTTTGGATAAGCCTGCTTTGTCACTTGCTGTTATATGGGGAACAGATTCAAATTTATGATGCGCAAACCAGCCGTCAAACTCAATATTTTTAGTTTCCGTTGGAATTATCCGCCCATCAAGGATAACGCATTGCGTGCCTATTGAAAGATCTTTGAGTTCTTTTCGCATCCATTCAGCTTGTTCTAAAATATCTTCATCATCAAGGGCTAGTTTTTCGGCACATTGGTTGAATATATCTTCTTGAGCGATTTCTTCGTATGATCGAGTGGTTTCGCTTATTCGTGCGAAAGTGAATGCTTTTCGGCATTTAACACATGTGAATAACCACCCGCAGCCGCACCAAGGGCAATCAGCTTGACCAGATGTTGCTATTGCTTCTTGGTCACATTGGCAAAAGCTGATTAGATCATCATTCGCCTTGACTAAGATTTTGTTTTTTGTTTCGCACATGTAAAATTCCTAATGGTAATTTATGAATCTGCAAGCACGGTAGTTGGCATTAATTAAATGTGGCTTAAGTTTATTATTGGCTTTGGACTGAATTTAGGATCGGTTTTCCCTACCAATCAACCAATATGACAACCCTGCTAAAATTGCGCCGAAGAACATGAACCAGATGACGATGAGGGGGATGCTTGTTTGGGTGATGCCGACGATTTGGGCGGCTGCTGCTCCGATTAGTGATTGAATGAAGCCTGCCAGACCTGCTGCTGCGCCAATGGCTTTTGGGTCAGCTGATAGTGTTGCGGACATGGCATTGGGCAGGGTGATGCCGTTGCCAATGGCGATGATGGCCATGGGATAGAAAAACCACGCGGCTGTTAAGTGACCTGATATACCTGCCGCGAAAGCGATGGTTGCTCCCGTTATAGAAATGATGATGCCCGCTAGGATCATTTTGTTGGTGCCAAGTTTTTGCGACAGTCGGCCTGCAACAAAATTACCGCTGACATAACCTAGTGAAATGACGATGTACCAAACGCCATAATCTAAAGTGGTTAAACCCAGATAATTGATGGTGAGGAAGGGTGCACCGCCTAAGAATGAAAAGAATACGGCGGTTGAAAATGACAGCGTTGCAACCAGACCTAAAAACCGCTTGTTCGTCACTAAGCGTTGATAGGCCACTAAGCGTCTTTCGCCCGTTGTGACTCCGCGGGTTTGGTTGGTTTCTGGTAGCAAAAATGTCGCTAATGCGAGTGCGAATATGCCCAGTACAGTCAGGAGCAAGAATGAGGCGCGCCATGAATAATATTGGTCAAGATAACCGCCAATAATAGGGGCGACCATAGGTGCTAAAGCCCATGCCATGGTGATGTAGCCAATAACGCTGGCGGCGGAGCGTTCGTCGTGTAAATCGCGGATGATAGCACGTGACAACACCATGCCAGCTGCACCGCCGAATGACTGCACAAGGCGCGCGGCGATGAGGGCTTCGATTGAAGTGGCATAAGCACATGCAATGCTGGAGAAAATGAATATGACCAATCCGCCTAAAAGGACTGGTCGACGGCCAAAGCGGTCAGACAGTGGGCCGTAAACCAATTGACTGATAGCAGTGCCGATCAGGAACAATGTGAGCGTAAGTTGGGCCATGCCCGATGTGGTGTTTAAGTCTTTTACCAATCCCGGGATGGAAGGCATGAACATGTTTAGGGCAAGCGGTCCGATGGCACTAACTGCGATGAGCGCGGCATAGATCAACGCGTTTGATTTGCGTGGAGCAGGTTGGTCATGAGGCGCGATGTGGGGCGTGTTAATTTGAGGTGCTTGAGGGGGATTCATTATCCCGTTTACACCTGCTAATGCGGGTTGGCAATGGGATAATTGCTGCATCTTATTATCTTTACGTCAACGTAAATAAATTGACGAATGAGAAATTTCCCTTAAATTGAAGGTATGAAAGACGTTTCGATTAAAACTCAAGATGGATGGACGCTGGCTGGTTTGTTGTTTGAACCACAGGGGCGCGTTGATGATGTTATTGTGTTGAATGGGGCAACGGGTGTGCCGCGAAACTTTTATAAATCATTTGCCAAGTGGTGCGCCGATGAGCGGCAATCGGTTTGTTTGATCTACGATTATCGTGATTGTGGCGCATCAACGATCAATGCTGCTAAAGACTCAGATGTCGATATGTTTGATTGGGCGGTAAAAGACCAACAAGCGGCTATTCAGTTTGCTATAGAGGCCTTTCCGAAGCACAAAATCACGTTGATTGGCCATTCGTTGGGCGGCATGTTTCTGCAATATCAAAGTGCGCGTTTCGGTGACAAAATCAAACGAGCGATTACGGTGGCATCGGGGTCTGGTTATTGGTTGCAGCATCCGCTTTGGTATATTCCCGTTGTAACGATGTTTTGGTGGTTGGTTGGGCCGTTGTCGACCATGGTGCTGGGTTATACGCCGGGCAAGGCCTTGGGATTTGGTTCAGATTTGCCCGCAGGGGTTTATTGGCAGTGGCGGCGGTGGTGTACAACGCATAAGTTTTACGATGTTGATCGGCCAGAACACATACCTGTTTGCACAGAGAAAATTGTGTTTCCTGTTTCGATGCTGACGTTTAGCGACGATCAAATGATACCGCGTAAGGC
>JAMOMM010000521.1 GCA_027067085.1 Hyphomicrobiales bacterium | reverse complement strand
GGTGGCGTTTGATTTCAAGCGATGTGCCAATCACTGATGGTACAACCAAAACAGAAATGAAAGACGACAACTTTACAAAAGCAATTGTTTTGATGACAGATGGTAAGAACACCGTATCTCCAAACTATCCAAAACATGAAATTGGTAACGGTACTGAAGCAAACCGTTTGACTAAGAAATTATGCGAAAACATCAATAATGATGGCACTGGTGCTGAAAAAATTCGGGTTTATACGGTCACATTTAATGTTACAGACCCTGCAACAAAAACGATGATGCGCGAATGCGCAACAAATAGTGATTACTATTTTGATGCCAGCGATAGTGCAGCTCTTGCGGCGGCGTTTGACAAAATCGGCAAATCTTTGGTGACATTGTTTATTTCACAATAAAAAAACCAAAACCACATCCTCTAAAACGCTGGTCTTAATTGGCCAGCGTTTTTATCCTGAAACCAATTTAGGTTTGGTTGCTTCACCGTGCTCATTTAAAGCAAGTGGTGTTTGTTCTTCGGGTTCATCAAAATCCATTTGTTCAATTGTTTGGCCACGCTTGTTAATTTTTGCAGACGAGATCACCAATTTATCAACATCATCATTGGCCAAACGGAAATGGTTTTGTAACTTACCCAGCCGATCTTGAAATCTACCAACATCATCCAGCAACATCACCACTTCTTTTTGGATTAAACTGGCTTGCTCACGCATACGAGCATCTTTAAACAAAGCCTGCATGGTTTGCACCAACATCATCAAAATATTTGGTGAGGCAATAATCACGCGCTGGCGGTGAGCTTTTTGGATAACGTCTTCAAAATTCTCATGAAGGTCTTGGTAAATCGATTCAGACGGCACAAACATCACGGCTGTTTCGTGGGTTTCCCCAGAAATAAGATACTTAGTTGCAATATCTTTGACATGATACATCACATCGCGGCGCAACCGACGTTCTGCTTCCAGTTTTTCCTGATCGGTCTTGGCTGATTTTAAAGCATTAAACCCTTCAAGGGGGAACTTCGAATCAATAACAATTTCCATCTCGTTTTCGGGCAAACGAATTAAACAATCAGGACGTGTTTTATTGGATAATGTCCCCTGAAAACGATACGCGGTTGAGTGCAAACCATCACGGATAATGGCTTCCATACGGGCTTGGCCATAAGCGCCACGGGTTTGTTTGTTTGACAGAATGTCTTTCAATGACAACATTTCATCAGACAGGGATGTGATTTTTTGCTGGGCTGTATCAATCACTGCAAGGCGTTCATATAAGTGACGAAGTGACTTGGTGGTGCGCTCGGATGTATTGGCAAGGCCTTCACCCAAACGATGGGAAACTTTATCAAGGCGCTCTTCAAGATTGCGCGCCATCTGAGTTTCGCGCGTGGCGGTGGTGTCTGAAAAATTTTTCAGCTGACCGGCCAATTCAGACAATCGTGTTTCAAGTTCACTGGCGCGGCGTTGCGCCGTCGTCACTTCGTCATTGCGCCTACTACCAGCACGCCAAACAACGATGAGAATAGCCAACAACATAAGCAGCGTTAAGACACCTGCCGCAATCACCAGATCCATCAAAATAATCGGTTGCTTGCCGACAATTAAAACAACGTCAGAAAAATCCATTAAACTTCATACCTTTAAATTAGTATAGGAGTCTAAAGTCGATTCGTTATAAAGTACAGATCAAAACAGGAACATTTGTATTGTCCGGTAAAACCTATTGCTCATTGGCAGGGCGTAAATGCCGGGTCAGGCGCGTGTCCATTCGTTCCCAAAAAAACCGTATCAACTCAACGACGGCCAAATACATCAAGGCCGCAATGAAGTAAATTTCAAAATCAAAGGTCCGCGAAAAGGCCAATTTGGTTTCACCCATTAAATCAAATATCGTCACGACACTGGCAATTGCCGAGCCTTTAATCATCAAAATAACTTCATTACCATAGGGCCGTAAAGAAGAGATCATTGCTTGTGGTAAGGTGACTTTAAAAAACGTTACCAACGGTTTTAAGCCCATTGCCATTGCCGCTTCTAATTGACCTTTTGGCACGCCCATAATACCACCACGCAAAATTTCAGCTTGATAGGCCGCCGTATTAAGGGCGAAAACCAAAATCGTACAATTCCACGCATCGCGGAAAAACCACCACATATTTATATCTTGCAGTTCATAACGCAATTGCCCCGCGCCATAATACACCAAAAACAATTGGGCAATTAATGGCGAGCCACGAAAGAAATACACATAGGCATACGATACGCCATTAAAAAACTTGTTTTTTGATAAGCGCGCCATGGCAATAGGTAGCGATAATACGCCCCCGATCAACAATGATATACCCACCAGTTGCAAGGTCACCCACAAGCCATGGAGCATTCTTGGGCCATATTTCATAAGCAGTTCTAAATCCATAGCTTATGCCCTTTCCTGACCGCGGCTAGACCAGACTTCAATTTTTTTGAAGGCGATAGAGGTCAAGAAAGCTAATAATATAAACAGGCCGCACGCTATCGCGTAAAAAAATATCGGTTCTTTGGTATTTCCCACGGCAATCTGGGTTTGTCGTAAAACTTCATCTAAGGCCAAAATTGACACCAACGCGGTTTCTTTTTGTAAAATTAACGTCAGGTTCGATAACCCCGGTAACGCATGACGAATAACTTGCGGGAATACCACTTTTTGCATGGTTCGAAACCAGCTCATGCCCATGGCGCGGGCGGCTTCAGCTTGACCTTGCGGGACGGCATTTAGGGCTGATAAAAATGTTTCGCTGGCATACGCTGAAAACACAAAACCTAAGGCAATCATGCCAGCAAGGAAAGCGCTTACATCGACAATGACATCATCAACAAAAAACTCCACGACCATTTGAATGAAAATTTGGCCGCCATAAAATACAATAAATAAGGTTAGAAGTTCTGGTACACCTCTAAAAATTGTCGTGTAAATATTGGCTGGTATTGATAGCCACTTCTTATCGGAGCGCTTGGCCAATGCTATCAAAAACCCGAGGACTAACCCTAATGGCAATGTCGCTACGAACAATCGAACGGTTATCGACATGCCATATAACAGCTCGTCGCCCCACCCCGCATCGCCATAGCTTAAGTACTGAAGATACTCGCCCATAATACTCCCAAAATTTGATACTGGTCAGCTACTTGTAGCGAGTAACCAGAATCAAGAAACCCGACAACCAGTAAAGGTTGTCGGGTGATGATTTGTCAACAAATCAATGGGTACAGCCCATTAAACTTCAAGATCAATAAATATCGAACGGGAAATATTTGGCGTTGATCTTTTTGTAAGTGCCATTTTTCAAAATTGCAGCAATGGCTTTGTTGAAGCTTTCGCGCAATTTGTCATCGCCCTTGCGAACCGCAATGCCAGCGCCGACACCAAAATATTTAGGGTCGTTAAAACCTGGGCCTGTAAACTGACAGCACGTGCCATCTTTTTTCTTAAGCCATTCAAGCAAAACAGCTGAATCAGCAAGCACAGCGTCAAGACGACCAGATGCTAAATCAGCATTTGCTTCGTCTTGGGTTTTATACAATTTAATGGTTGAGCCTTTATAGACATCTTCCAAGAAGTTGGCATGGATTGTTGAACCCTGCGTACCAATGGTTTTACCTTTTAAGGAAGCAGCATCAACTTTGGTGATCCCTGACTTTTTATCAACGATGAACTTAGCTGGTGAAGAGTAATATTTATCAGAAAAGTCGACTTTCTTTTTGCGTTCTTCTGTGATCGACATTGAAGCGATAATTGCGTCATATTTCTTAGCCAACAAAGCTGGAATAATACCATCCCAATCTTGGGCAACAAAAGTACATTCTGCTTTCATTTCAGCGCAAAGTGCTTTGGCAATATCAATATCAAAGCCTTGCAATTTTCCTGATGCATCTTTGAAGTTAAAGGGAGGGTATGCGCCCTCGGTGCCAATACGGATTTTCATTTCAGCTGACGCGCTTGCCGACAATGCTGTTAAGGCAACGCCAGCAATGGCTATTGCTTTTAAAATTTTCATTTTTCTATTCCCTGATGTTTTTATTAAACTTATTTCTCACATCCAGACAGCCAGCTTGCGTAAATTGTGACGTATACTGACCAGCAAATTCAATCTTAGTCGCGAAAAACAACGAGTGCAACTCATGACGTAAAGATTTTTACAGAATGGGCCATATTGAATAGCGAGTCTACACTAAAGTGCATAAAACTTACTAATTAAACAGCAAAATCCCGCCCGTCGACTGGACGGGCGGGTTAGCCTTACACAGGTTCGGGACGGCGATAAGAACCTGCGCAAGTCTAATTCGTTTAACTATTTGAAGATGAATCCCCTCATCTTTTTGCCAACTCAACAAGCTGTGTGCGTCGCTGACAAACACAAGATGGGCGAGGAGAACGGCAGCAACTTGACACCTTTTAGGCAAAGTTTAGATTGTTCAAGGCGACTTCGTGATTTAAAAACTACGTAAAGTTTTGACACAAAAATAGGATTCGACAATGAACTGGACCAGCTTTGACCTGACAATGGAAAACCATATTGCCCATATTCAGTTTAATCGACCCAAAGAACTAAACACCTTTAACCTTGCAGTATGGCGTGAGTTCCCCGCAGCGATTAATACAATCAACGACAACAAAGACATGCGGGTGATTGTTGTTTCATCAACCGGCAAACATTTTACCGCCGGTATGGATTTGAGCGTTTTTGCCAGCTTTGAAAAATCGGCTGATGAAGAATTTGCCAGACAGAATGCCAATTTCATGGGTTTAGTTAAAACCCTACAACAAACCTTCAGCGTACTCACACAGTCCAAACTGCCCGTGATTGCAGCTATTCAAGGGGGGTGTATTGGCGCGGGGCTTGATCTGATAACAGCTTGCGATATGCGCTATGCCAGCCAAGATGCATTTTTCACCTTACATGAAATCAATATCGCCATGATGGCCGATGTCGGCACGATGCCAAGGTTACAGCATGTTGTGCCCGCTGGCATTGCACGTGAAATGGCCTTTACTGGTGATGCTTTAAAGGCTGATCGGGCGCAGCAAGTTGGCATGCTCAATGGGGTGTTTGACACCTATGAAGATTTAATCACCGGCGTGATGAAAGTGGCAGCCAAAATTGCTGCCAAATCTCCTATGGCGATTTGGAGTTCAAAAGAAATGATGAATTACGCCGATAATCACACCATTGATGACACCCTAGATCGCGTTGCGGTTTGGCAAGCGGGAATGTTTTCAGCATCTGATGTAAAGACTGCCATTAGAGCTCAACAACAAAAACAAATTCCTAGCTTTGAAAATTTAGCCAGCGAAAAGAAGTTGCCTAAATGAAACAAGAAATGTTTGAGTTGAGTTTATCAACCAATGGTCAAGGCTGTTATGAAACGACAAACGCTGTAGGTCATTGGTTAAAAACGGCAAACCTTGGCGACGGTTTATTGACGATTTTTGTGCGCCATACCTCAGCGTCTTTGACCATACAAGAAAATGCCGATAGCGATGTCCAGTTGGACCTAACCGATGCGCTTGACCAATTGGCCCCGCAAAGTTCGCGTTATCGCCATTCTTGCGAGGGACCAGATGATATGCCAGCTCACATTAAATCAGCGATCACCTCAACCTGCCTGACCATTCCTGTTTTAAAAGGGCGTATGGCACTCGGCACATGGCAAGGCGTTTACCTTTTAGAACACCGCGATGCCCCGCACACACGCAAGCTGGTCTTGCACTTTATCGGCGAAAGCTCGTGAT
>JAMOMM010000520.1 GCA_027067085.1 Hyphomicrobiales bacterium | reverse complement strand
ATAAAACCAAATTCGCTCAAGCGGTTCAACGTGTGCAGGTAATGCCATAATTAACTCCCCTTAACCCAGTTTCATATTGTCGATGCCGACGATTTTGTCGTACAGCGCATACAGGGCCATAACAAACAATAACAAGATGGTGCCAAGCGCTGCTGCCAGTCCCCAGTTGCCACTGGTAAAGAAGTGATGAGCAATAAAGTTTGATATGAACACCCCAGACGTGCCACCCACTAATTCTGGCGTGATGTAGTACCCAATAGCCAAAATAAACACTAGGATCGTTCCCGCCCCAATGCCTGATATTGTTAGTGGCATATACACTTTAGTGTAGGCACGCAGTTGCGTTGCGCCCATAGAGCGGGCCGCGCGCATATAACTTGGCGGAATGGTTTTCATGACGCTATAAAGCGGCAAGATCATAAACGGCAATAAGATGTGGGTCATCGCAATAAACGTGCCCGTTTTGTTGTTGATTAGCGATAATCGGTTGTCGTCATTGACCACACCAATATAAGCTAGCAAATCATTAATCACCCCTTCATTGCCGAGTAATACCATCCAAGCAGAGGTGCGAACCAACAGTGATGTCCAAAACGGTAATAAGACTAAAATCATCAACAGAGCCGCATGGCGAACGGAAAGGGTCGCTAGTAAATAAGCAATTGGATACCCGAGCAAAATAGTCATTAAGGTGATGCCGATACTCATTAAAATAGTTCGGATAAACAAAAACTTGTAAATGCGGCGGTTTTCATCTTGCGCGGCAATTTCACCCTTGTCGTTAAATCGCATATCGATGGCAGCTAGATAATAAGACGCGGTATAGGCATCGCTCTCGCGCTTAATAAGACGCCAAGTTGCCAAGTCACCCCATTGTTTTCTCACTTTGATGAGTTGTTCTTTGTACGGGGGGCCTTTGATTTTTTTCACCTTACGGGCACTGGTGCGAAACAGGCTCGACATGCCAGAAAGTTCAAAGTTTAGTCGCTTACCAACTTTGCCAATGGTTGAGTCTTTTTTGCCACGTTTAATTTCCTCCACCATGGTTTTGAAAACGGCTTCGGATGGCAATTCATCCTTGGTTTCATCCCATGATTGAAGCGCCATAACGGTGTTGGGAATGTACTTGTTTAATTCAGGGTTTTCGATACTACGAAGTAACATCGAGGCAATGGGAATTAGAAATAAAATAAGAATAAATAACATTAAGGGAATTGTGAGAATGAAAGCTTGCCGGCGTTTTTGGCGCAGCGCTTTGTTTAGGCTGACCTTTAACGGTACGCCATCAGCGGTCACAAGTGGTGTGTTTGTTTGCATTGTGCAATCCCCTTTGCTCCGTTCTAGGAGCCCCTCCATTAGAGTTTTATACCCGTTGTTCAGGCTTATTTTTGTTTATGAGCCAAAACGGCAAGTAAAAATAGTAACAAAAAAAATCAGTAAAAATGCCAGTAAAAAATAAAGTGCGGGAGAGGAACACCCCTCCCGCCATATTATGTGTAAGGCTTATTTAGCCAGCCATGCATTGAAACGCTCATCAAGTGCAGCTTTATTATCTGCCCACCACTCGTAGTTTGTGAGTAGCTGAGTTTTCGCATTTTTAGCGTTTGTTGGCATATGAGGTTTCATATCGATGCCAAGTGTGCCGTGTTTGCCAACCAATGGACCTGAAGAATAACGTGCAGGGCCATAAGAGATGAATTTAGCTTGGTCTGCGAGACGTTGAGTGTCTGTAGCAAATCTCAGGAATTTCATCACTTCAGCTTGGTTTTTACCACCTTTTGGTACGATCCAGCCATCAAGATCAAATACTTGATAATCCCAAAGCATCGCAATTGGTTGTTTCTTTTCTTCAATTGCAGCAAATAGGCGACCATTATATGCAGAGGCAATAACAACTTCACCGTCTGAAAGCATTTGTGGAGGTTGTGCACCCTTGGTCCACCAGATCACTTCAGATTTGATTGTATCAAGTTTAGCAAACGCTTTGTCGATACCTTCTTTAGTGCTCATCACTTCATAAAGTTTGTCTTTTGCAACACCTGAACAAAGCAATGCCCATTCAAGATTGTTTTTAGCTACTTTTTGAAGGCCGCGTTTGCCTGGGAATTTTTTCAGGTCAAAAACATCGCAAACACTTGTTGGTGCAGTTTTAAGTTTGTCTGTGCGATAGCCAAAAGTTGTTGAAAAAACAATTTGTGGAATAAAGCAGTCAGAACCACCTGGGCTCAATGTACCAGCAAAGAAATCTTTTGAGGCTGGCGTGCCGTCTGGGGCAGGGGCCAAATCTTTGTCTGGGTTAATTTTTACAGCTAGGCCATCATCACATGCCGTAATAGCATCGTTTGCTTCCATGTCGATCAAATCCCAAGTCACATTCTTGGCTTCAACTTGAGCACGCAATTTTGCAAGAGCGCCTGAAGCTGAATCATCATTGATGATTTTGATATTTGGGTTCAATTTCATGTAAGGCGCATGGTAAGCACCTTGTTGTGAGGCTGTGTATGCACCGCCCCATGAAACGATTGTGAGTGTTGTTTCAGCAGATGCAGCAGATGCACCCGCACTAATTGCGATCGCCATTGCTGTTAGTGCAGTTGTTTTAGTAAAGAGTTTCTTCATCTCTTTCTCCCATTTTTATTGCAACGTAAGTTGCTATTTGAAGTGCAAAAACAAACTAATGTTCAAGCGCCCCGGTTAAAATTACGACCCTTTTATGATCAGGATTTCGTAAAATATCGTGCCCTATGCTTTGGCATAACACCCAGCTGTGCAGGGATATTCATGTGGCCCAGCTAGTGAGGGATTGGGCCAGTAATTGGATCAAGCGCGCGGCAATCAACCGCTTCCCAGCCAACAGTTACTGTTGTGCCTTCTTGCAAGGTGGCGTGTCCATGCGAGTTCGGAATTTTTACAATAAACTCGTTTGAATCAGCAACTTTCATGCGGGTGCGAATATGGTCGCCCAAATAGATGAGCTCAACAATTTCGCCGCCAATAATATTCGCCATAGAACCCTTTTTAGGATTAATTAAAACCCGTTCTGGCCGTAACGACATCGTCGTTTGAGAGCCAACCTGACCAATGTTGACCGCGTTAGCTTTAATCATCTCGCCAGTCACAAGCTTAATCATTGCAGTGTCATTTTTCTCGATCGCTTCAATGGAGCCATTGAGTTTGTTATTCTCACCGATAAATTGCGCTACAAACGATGTTTCAGGTGCTTCATACAAAGTACTTGGCGATGAAATTTGTTGAATAACCCCATCATTAAACACGGCGATACGATCAGACATTGTCAAAGCTTCGGCTTGATCGTGGGTTACATACACCACGGTTACACCAAGGCTTTCATGGATGTGTTTGATCTCATACTGCATTTGTTCGCGCAGCTGTTTATCAAGGGCACCAAGTGGCTCATCCATTAAAATCAATTCAGGGTCAAACACTAATGCGCGCGCCACTGCAACACGTTGTTGCTGGCCACCAGAAAGCTGAGCAGGTCGCCTGCCACCCATTGCGCCAAGCTCGACCATTTCGAGCGCACGTTTAACTTTTGCGGCTTGATCGACTTTATTCATACCGCGCACTTCTAAAGGAAATGCAAGGTTTTCAGCAACAGTCATATGGGGAAACAACGCGTAGTTTTGAAAAACCATGCCGATGCCGCGTTTATGTGGCGGCACACTGTTGATGGGTTTACCATCGAGAAATATTTCTCCATGAGTGGCTGGTTCAAATCCTGCCAACATCATCAAACAAGTGGTTTTTCCAGATCCAGATGGCCCAAGCATGGTGACAAACTCACCTTTTGCGATGTCCAAATTCAAATCTTTAACGACGAGAATTTCGCCATCATAGCTTTTTTGCACACCTGCAAAACGAACCATAGGTTCGCTAACACCTGTTTCCGTCATTTCATCTCCCTCAAGTAGCCCTTTTCGGGCTGCATTTTTTATTTCTACTAAGCTGGCCATTCAATGAGTGGTTTGAACGTCAAAAACCGACATTTTATATCACTTATGCGTCTCAGTAAGAGTTGATTAGAAGTTACGCGACAACGCAATAGCGGTCAACTACAAACCTAAACAGTTGGTCTCGTTAAGTAAAAGTCCTGTTTAGTGATGTGTTTTAAGTTTTTTGTCGCTGTGGATGATTGATTTCGGAGTTTTTCACTTTTGAGAAGTGGTGTGTTGGCTTTAACGTGCGATGGATATATGCTCTAAAAAAAGTTGAATGTCATATTGACCCACGTCACTGCATATGTTGCTTGTAGGTATACATTTACGCAAAATAACCAGTGAGACGGCTAAGGAAAAAATGGACCAAATTTACAATAACTCGGTTTCCTCTTCATCAGCCTTAGTCGATCCGTTCGGTCGCACGGTGGATTATTTACGTGTTTCAGTGACAGACCGATGTGATTTGCGCTGTGTTTATTGCATGTCTGAATCCATGACATTTTTACCGCGTAAAGATCTACTAACCTTAGAAGAGCTTGATCGATTATGTTCTGCCTTTGTTGAAAAGGGTACTAAACGCATTCGTTTAACGGGTGGTGAGCCTTTAGTGCGTCGAGGCATTATGGGTTTTATTAAAACATTTTCACGCCATCTAAAGTCTGGCGCTTTGGATGAACTAACACTAACAACCAACGGCACCCAGCTTTCCAAGTATGCGGGCCAATTAGCAGACTATGGTGTGAAACGATTGAATGTATCGCTCGATACGCTGCAAGCTGACCGCTTTAAGGCGGTTACCCGCTGGGGTGATTTAACCAAAGTGATGGACGGTATTGAGGCTGCGCAAAAAGCTGGTTTAAATATTAAAATCAATATGGTTGCGGTTAAAGGTTTCAACGAAGATGAAATTGTCCCGATGATGAATTGGTGCCACGATAAAGGCATGGATTTAACGATGATCGAAACCATGCCGCTTGGCGATGTTGGTCAAGATCGCAATGACCAGTTTATTTCCGTTTCTGATATTTCCAAAATGCTACAACAAGACTACACGCTTACAGATATTCCCTACAAAACAGGCGGCCCTGCGCGTTATGTAAAAGTTGAAGAAACAGGTGGTCGCATTGGTTTTATCACTCCAATGACGCATAATTTTTGCGAAAGCTGTAACCGCGTACGCTTAACCTGCACTGGCACTTTATATATGTGCCTTGGTAAAGATGATGCCGCAGACCTGCGCGCGCCATTGCGGGCAAGTGAAGGCAATGAACAACTGTTTCATGCCATTGATGAAGCGATAAGCAGAAAACCAAAAGGCCATGACTTTTTGATTGATCGTGATAATACGGGCCCTGCCGTCAAACGGCATATGAGCACCACTGGAGGCTAATCTTTGAACCAGCAGCATTTTTTCAAACTATCTTTCTATCTAAGCCTTTCAGCGTTCGTTGTCTTTATTTTAACAATTGCTGCGGCCTTTATTGGCGGTGGAAATGGTGGCCAAGAGCAATTTGAATTTTTGCAAAGCATTGAAACCTATACCGCAGCGCTAAAATCAGCTGATTATTCGCTGCGAATTGTCTTGTTTCTCGATACGATTTTTATCCTTTGTTATGCCAGTGCTATCGGCTGTGCAATTGCTGCATGTTATGACCGTAACAAGCCATTTGCTTGGGCCAGTGGATTAGCCCTTTTGGGTGTTATCATCCTCGATAATTGGGAAAATATTGTGATGATTCAATCCCTTGATTTGGTGGCCCAAAACCAAGCCATAGAATTTACGCAAATGGTTTCTCAGGTTACCGTTTCA
>JAMOMM010000519.1 GCA_027067085.1 Hyphomicrobiales bacterium | reverse complement strand
TTCAACGCGTTCATCATCAAACCCGCCCCATGTGACAGGGCCGCCAAGATAACGCCCTTTGGGAGCGGTTTCAGCTGTCGAGAATTGTTCAGCGCATTTGTTTAAAGCTTTCCAATCGGGCAGGCCAGGGCATTTTTCTTTCATGTATGAGGGGAACCACCATTCTTCGATGGCTTGCATGCCTGTTTCGCCGACGTTCTCAACTTTGCCGGTTTTAGTGGCTTTGTCCATGGCTTCGCGGCCAGTGGTTTCCCAAATTTCCATGGCGGCGGTCAGGTCGCCAGATTGTAGCCCTGCAAATTGAGCAATGTAGTCGGCCTGAACGTATTCAACGTTGTAGCCAGCTTTTTTGAGTACAGAACCCATGATGCGGGTGGTGATGAATTGTCCTGTCCAATCATGCAGTGTAAGTTTGATTGGATCTTTAGATTCTACTTCTGCAAATGATGCGGTACTTAAAGCTGTGAGTGATAACGCCGTTATGGCAGTAGCGGCCCCAGCGCGGCGTAGAAGTGACTTAATTGACATGCAAGTTCTCCCTAGAGTCGTTCCAGTTTATTTTGAACCAGAACGATGAGTTTTCGTTATTGAAATTATTGCGTCTTTGATTGTATTTGCGCGATAAATAAAACCTAAGACGTTTTTAGAGTATGTCCTTTGTGGTTGTTTTAAACCGTTATGCCGCCAGTGTTTATTGTTTTAAGTTTATCAGCAGCGCTGATTTGAGTGTTGATTGATTTTTACGATGAGTCAATTTGTTTGTTTGATTTTGTGGGAAAATTCAGTAATGTCTGTCTAAATCCACAAATATCAGTAAATTTATGAAAAATATTGACTTAAAAACCACAAAAACCCACAAAAAACGGCATAGAGATATTCTCAAGATTGTGCAGGAGGAAGGTACGTCTTCTATTGCTCATTTGGCTGAGCGCTTGGGGGTATCGCAAGAATCTATTCGTCGTGATGTTGCTCCGCTGACAAAGGCAGAAAAGTTGTTGCGGGTACATGGGGCCGTGACATTGCCTAATTTGCTTATGGAAGCCCCGTTTGAAAAACGGATGCGTGAAGGGGCCAGTGCCAAGCGGGCGATTGCAAAGCTGGCGGCAGAAAAAATTCAAGATGGTGATAGTGTGATGTTTGATACAGGCACCACCACATCATCTGTAGCGCGCGAGTTGCTTGGCCATAAAAACCTGACCGTGGTGACCAATTCATCAGATATTGCCCGTACGCTGGCTACGGTAAACGGAAATACGGTTTATATGGCAGGTGGTAAATTGCATGGTGATAATGGGGCAGCTTTTGGGGCGTTGGCCGTAGATTTCATGAATAGCTTTTCAGTGCGATTTTCGTTTATTTCTATTGGGGCAATTGATGAGCAAATGGGGGCGATGGATTACCATCTTGAAGAAGCCCAAATTGCTCAAGCGGTTCTGCGGCAAGGCCAGCAGTCTTTCATCGTTACGGACCAGAGCAAATTTTCACGTCGTGGCTTGGTTAAAGTTTGTGGATTTGATGGTTTCAACGGGTTGATTTGTGACGGAAAGCCATCTGACATTATTTGCCAAGCGATGGATGAAACCGATTGTGTTCTAGAGGTGGTTTAAGCGTTGGCGTTGTGTTTGGATAATTGACGTTGCAAATTTTAGTTTTGGGGCTTATATAGGCTATATTCCCATTCATTTTGATTTTCAAATTTGCAGAGCCGGGGTTAAAGGTTCTGACAAGGAGTAGACTTATGTCACGTGCACCGCTAATGCCTAAAGCAACCGCTGTTTGGTTGATTGATAATACAGCACTGACTTTCCGTCAGATTGCTGACTTTTGCCAACTGCATGAACTTGAGATTAAAGGCATTGCCGATGGTGATGTGGCTCAAGGCATTAAGGGCTTGGACCCAATTGCAGCGGGTGAATTAACTCGTAAGGAAATTGAAAAGGCAGAAGGCAAAGCTGGCCATCGTTTGGCTATGGCGAAACCTAAAACATCTGTGCCTTTAACAAAGCCGCGCAAAGGCCCGCGTTATACGCCCGTGTCTCGTCGCCAAGATCGCCCCGATGCGATTTATTGGTTGGTGCGCAATCATCCTGAGTTGCCTGATTCAGCCATTATTAAATTGATCGGTACAACCAAAACAACCATTGGCGCTATTCGTGATCGTAGCCACTGGAATTCGGTTAACATTAAACCTGTTGACCCTGTGGCTCTTGGCCTTTGTACGCAATTGCTGCTCGATCAAGCGGTGATGAAGGCAGCTAAAAAAGCTGGTTTGGTTTCTGAAAGTTTAGGTAACACGGGCGGGGCTGTTCTTATTCCTGCCAGTGAATCAATCAAAGAAGAAGCCCCTGTTTCAGATGCTTCTGTGCTTGAACAATTAGGTGAACTGGGTAGTGATGCTCCGAGCCAAGAAAGCGACGCAGAACCTAAGTATGATGCTGATTCAGTGTTTGGCAAATTGGGTGATTTGAAGAAAGACTGATACGCTGGTTTTAGAAAATTAGAGATTTAAAACGGGGCTGGTTTGGCCCCGTTTTTTTGTGGGTTTTGCTTTTGCATCCTGTCGCCATGTCAGGACTATCTACTCTCCATCGTCATCTTCGGACTTGATCCGAAGATCCAGTAAACCAGCAACCATTCTGAATCCCCGTGTCAAGCACGCGGATGACGATGGTGGGTTGGGATGGGGCGGAACAATGGAGATGGCCATCGGCCAATCCAAGTTGTCCAATAGAAACCGTTGTGAGATGATGAGTTCGGGCGTAAGTTTTGAGGAAACATTCCGAAAGGGGTTAAAACCCCTTCCAGCGGAGGTTTATAATTTCCGAAGTGAATTGTACGAATGGAGAATTACAATGAAGCAAGTGACTGGTGGTTGTTTGTGTGGCAACGTTAAGATAGTGGCTTCAGGCAAGCCAAATCGGGTGGGTGTTTGTCACTGTCTGGATTGTCGTAAACATCATGGAGCAATTTTTCATGCTTCGGCAGTATTCCCTCAAAATGCCGTAACTATCGATGGTGAGTTGAGCGGATATCGAGGGCGCTTCTTCTGTCCTAAATGTGGCTCATCTGTTTTTTCGGTTAGTGAAAATGAAGTTGAAGTACATTTGGGTGCGCTGGATGAACCAAACAAAATGTCTCCAACTTATGAGTTGTGGACAATCAGACGTGAAGACTGGTTGCCTTCGTTTGGAGTGCTGAAACGTTATAAACGTAATCGCACTACAGAAATGTAAATAGCGCTAATGTCGAGAATTAACTGTTTGCCTGAGGAGGCTGTTATGTTTTCGCCCTCACTCCACAGGCACCGTATAATTCAGTGGCAACCTGCCACCATCGGCATAAATCGTTTGGCCAGTGATGTAGCTAGCATTTTTTGAGGCTAGGAAGGCGACGATTGAGGCGATTTCTGACGGGTCGCCGATGCGGCCCATGGGGGTGCGTGACATGATGCGGTCGTTGGCGGCTTTATCATTGGCGACAGCTTTTAAGATGTCGGTCATAATGGAACCGGGACCAACGGCATTAACGCGAATGCCGTGTGGGGCAAGTGAAAGCGCCATGACTTTGGTCAGTTGGTTCACACCACCCTTTGAAACCGTATAAGGCACTTGTGTTGGAATGGCCAAGACAGCGTTGACCGACGACATGTTGATGATGACACCAGCTTCATGTTTGGGCGCTTCGTGCTCATCAGTGCTCTCGTTAGCAGCCTTTTCGTTGGCTTTTTCAGCTTCAATTTGCTTGACCATTTGGCGGGCAACGGCTTGACCAACTAAAAATGCGCCTTTGAGATTGACCTTAATCACGCGGTCAAAATCTTTTTCGGAAATTTCAAGAAAATCACCGCCCGCAATAATACCTGCATTGTTGACTAAAATATCGATGCGGCCAAACTGATCGACAGCGGCGGCAACCATATTGCGAACGTTTAATTTTTTACCAACATTGCACGGAATAAATTTTGCTTCATGGCCTTGTTCGACAAGGTCGGCGCAGGCTTGTTTGCCTTCATTTTCTTCAATATCAGCAATGATGATTTTTGCGCCATCTTTTGCCAAACGTTGTGCACAAGCAAGGCCAATGCCTTTGGCCCCACCTGTGATGATTGCAACTTTGCCTGAGGTGCTCATTATTTTACTGGTTTAGATAGGGTAAAGGCACCGCGCAGATCACCCATTTTAAAGCCTGTTGCAGCATCATCTGGGTATTTATCTTTAAGGGCGGCTGAAACGCCAGGTTTCAGGTTTTCGCCATGACAATTAAGGCATGCTTTGGCAACGCCAATGGCTTTCATATAGCGGAAAGTTTTCTTACCATCTTTTTCAATAATTTCAGAATATTGCATAGACTTTAGATCGCCGCCTTGGGCTTTCTTTTGGGCAAAAATTGCCAAGACTTTGGCTTCCCAACCATCTGGTGCATTGGCTGAATTGCGCAACTTTGTTGATGTACGGCCAATGGTCCAGCCTGATTTTTCAGCGTGTTCGTGGGCGATTCTTGGGGCATCCAAGTTGCAAACACCAATAGAGGCCGCAGGTCCATCTTTTTTCATTGAAGAAACAAGGGTGTGTTTAAGGTCTTTGCCAAAACCTTTGACCAATTCAAGCGCTTGAGCGCTAAGGGTTTGTTGTTGGCTTGCGCCAGCCAAAGAGAGTTGTGAGCTGGAAACGGTTGAGACAACCGCGATAACGGCAATTCTAATCATACATTTGGTGCACATGGGATATTATCCTCTTGAAATTTAATAGCGTAAAAGCGCTTTATTCAACAATCATTAGGATAATACAAGCAAATAGATTGTCTCATCAAGTCGGTTTTTTTTAAGTTGATGAGACAATCTAATACTTCTGCTTAAGTCATGTATTGACCGCCATTGATGGTCATGGTTGCACCGGTCATGAAACCAGCATCTTCGCTGGCTAAATAAACCACCGCGCGGGCGATTTCTTCTGGTTGGCCAAGGCGACCAACAGCGATTTGCGGCAGCACAGATTTTTCCAAAACTTCTTTTGGTACAGCCATCACCATTTCAGTGGCGGTGTAGCCAGGACAAATGGCATTTACAGTAATGCCTTTGCGTGCGCCTTCTTGGGCCAAGGCTTTGGTAAAACCAAGATCACCAGCTTTTGCAGCTGAGTAATTGACTTGACCCATTTGGCCCTTTTGACCGTTCATGGATGAGATGTTGATAACGCGACCATAACCGCGCTCGCGCATACCTTCCCAGACATTGCGTGTCATGTTGAAAAGACCTGACAAGTTGGTGTTGATGACCGCTTGCCAGTTTTCAAGGGTCATTTTGTGGAACATGCCATCGCGGGTGATGCCCGCATTGTTGACCAGCACATCAATGGGGCCAAGGTCGGCTTCAACGGCGGCAATCCCAGTGGCGCACGCGTCGAAATCGCCCACGTCCCATTTATAAACGGGTACACCTGTTTCAGCTTTAAAGGCGTTGGCGGCATCATCATTGCCTGCATAGCTAGCAGCGACTGTGTAGCCGTCAGCTTTAAGTGCTTTACAAATAGCGGCACCAATGCCGCGCGTGCCACCTGTTACGAGTGCTATTTTGGTCATGGATTTTCCCTCTTTTCCGTGATCGGTATTTAAAGTTGTTTGATGTGGGTTTGTTTGCTCGCTTAACGCTCTTGTAGTTTGCTCGCTTAGCGCTCTTGTTGTTTGCTCGCTTAGCGCTCGACGCACATGGCAATGCCCATGCCGCCGCCAATGCAAAGTGTGGCAAGGCCTTTTTTGGCATCACGGCGTTTCATTTC
>JAMOMM010000518.1 GCA_027067085.1 Hyphomicrobiales bacterium | reverse complement strand
TATGAGGGCGAAGCTTAGGGGCTTCGCAAATGATGGTCACATCACAATGGGCCAACCGCCCGCCGCGATCCTCAATAAGCTTTACAGCGCCTTTAAGGAAAATTTCAGACGCGGCACCTTTCCATTGCGGATCAGTTGGCGGGTAATGCTTGCCAATATCACCCTCGCTTATCGCACCCAAAATAGCATCGGTGAGGGCATGCATCGCCACATCAGCATCGGAATGGCCTTTCAGCTTTTTATCGAATGGGATTTTCTCTCCGCATAAAATCACATGGTCTCCATCTTCAAAGGCATGCACGTCAAACCCTTGTCCAACACGAACATCATGAAGATTTGCAAAACTAATCTGGGTCATTTTCTGGTCTGCCTCTAATATATCTTTTGCCGTGGTCAGTTTGATGTTTTCAATGTGGCCTTCGACAACTGTTACGCAAGACATCAGCGCAGAGTCATCGGTTGCGGTATTGTCATTGGCATCAGCCGCCGTTTGGTGTGCACCAAAAATAGCATCAAAACGAAACCCTTGAGGTGTTTGTACCGCTCGTAATTGATCGCGATTCAGTTTGCCACTAATTATATTGTTTTCAACTATCGCGATCGTATCAACAACGCCCACTGCAGGAATAGCGCAATCGACCGCATCCAAGGCGTTTACCACATTACCGATAACCCGATTGGTAACAAACGGGCGGGCGGCATCGTGGATAAGCACTTTGCTAGGCCTATGTGATTTAATCGCTTTAAGACCGTTGTAGACCGATTGTTGGCGCGTTGCGCCACCAATAACAGGGGCAGGTAGGTCAAACCCTGATAGCGCATTGGCGTATAAGTCTTGATGATCTTGACCAATCACAACAATCACACCATCAACATCGCTATTGTTTAAAAAGGCTTCAACAGTATGGCAAATAACTGGTTTGCCACCAATGGATTGGTATTGCTTTGGAATTTCACCGCCAGCCCGTGTTCCAGACCCTGCAGCGACAATAATTGCATATGTAGACATGAAGGCCCTTTAGTACACTGGATAGTATATTGGCGATAAACAACTTGAATAAAAAACACGCGAGGTTTAAAAGTGCCTATTATTTAGGCACTTTTGAGTTTCGAGCTAATGAGCATACAAATAGGACATATCAAAACACGGAACAAGGTTTTCCTTGCACCGATGTCAGGTATTACTGATTTACCTTTTCGCCAGATTGCTCATGAGCATGGTGCAGGCCTTGTTATATCTGAAATGATTGCCTCAAAAGAACTCGCACGTTCGCGCGCAGATA
The DNA here is from genome assembly GCA_027067085.1 of Hyphomicrobiales bacterium. Lineage (GTDB taxonomy): Bacteria > Pseudomonadota > Alphaproteobacteria > Rhizobiales > Aestuariivirgaceae > JALWJW01. The sequence goes on along the minus strand of JAMOMM010000518.1, from coordinate 4,514 downwards.
TGGTTCGAAAAACCCGTAAAGACAATATATCACCGTTCGTCATACAGCTATCGGGCCGTGAACAGCACTGGATGGCCGAAGGGGCCAAAGTAGCGCAAGATTTAGGCTGCGATGCCATAGACATCAATATGGGTTGTCCTGCGCGACAAGTAACAGGCTCACTGTCTGGCTCAGCCCTAATGCGCAACCTCGATCATGCTATTTCGTTAGTTGAGGCAACGGTTGAAGCATCCAGCGTACCAGTCACGCTTAAAATGCGTTTAGGCTGGGATGAAGAAACCATCAACGCACCAGAATTAGCAAAACGGGCTGAAGATGCTGGCGTTCAACTTATTACGGTTCATGGCCGCACCCGCTGTCAATTTTATAAGGGCAAAGCAGATTGGCAAGCTATCGCAGCGGTAAAAGAGCAAATTTCTATTCCGCTTATTGCCAATGGCGATGGCAATTCGATTGATGATGTCAAACAGATGATGAAGTTGTCTGGCGCTGATGGTGTTATGGTCGGGCGCGGTGCGTATGGACGGCCATGGTTTATCGGCGAACTTGCCGAACAACTCGACAAAGGCACAGGCACCGCACGCAAAACAATCCAACAACAAATGACGTTATACATCGAGCACTATCAACTGATGATGTCTTTTCATGGAACCCAATTTGGCGTTCGAATTGCTAGAAAACACTTGGGTTGGATGATAACTCGGTTGTTAGAACAAAAGGCAATCGCGCCAAATATCGCTAAAGAAATTCAAACCAAATTGATGAGAGCCAATGAAGCCTCGCTCGCCCTGTCTCATTTAGCTGAGTTGGAGAAAATAGTACAAGGTACACAAACAAGGTGCGCAGCGTGAACTCCCAACCACATAGCAATCTAGACTTTACTTGTTTGCTCGAAGCACTGCCAAATCCGCTGGTTGCTCTTGATGGGGAAAACAACTTTATATTTGCAAATGCCGCAGCAGAAAATTTTTTCCAATCCAGCTTTCGTTCGTTAAACCGCAAAGGACTTGCCGCAATCATTCCCGCGACCAGTCCCTTATTAAGTTTATTGACCGATACCAGAAACCGAAACGCTACTTTTAATGAGTATGGTGTGATTATCGGCACCCCAAGCACAGGTGGAGAGCGCGTTGTAGACCTGCAAATTGCCCCCGTCATTTCCCCCAATAGCGATCAAAAAGGCATGATCGTTATCCAAATTCTAACCCGCTCCATGGCTAAAAAGATTGACCAACAGCTCACCCACCGAAGCGCCGCGCGAACCGTAACAGGCATGGCATCAATGCTTGCTCACGAAATTAAAAATCCATTATCAGGCATTCGCGGCGCAGCGCAATTATTGGAAAGTGGCTTAGATGCCGATGACCTAGAGCTTACAGAACTCATCATCACTGAAACCGACAGAATTCGCGATCTCGTAAACCAAATGGAAGAGTTTTCCGATGAACGCCCAATCACCCGTGAACCAATAAATATTCACGCTGTCCTTTCTCACGTGCGAAAAGTAGCCATCAACGGTTTCGCAAAAGACATTCGCATCTCAGAGCGCTATGACCCTTCATTGCCGCGCGTTTATGGCAACAGAGACCAGCTGGTTCAGGTTTTGCTCAACTTGGTAAAAAATGCCGCTGAAGCCATTCAAGATAGCAACAATGAAGGCCAGGAAGGCGAAATCATATTTTCAACAGCGTTTCGCCCAGGTGTCCACTTATCAATGCGCGGCGGCCAAGCGGGGGCAGGCCACGAACGAATCTCCTTACCGTTGGAAGTTAAAGTAACCAACACAGGTCACGAAATTTCTGCCGATTTTATACCCCATATGTTCGAACCTTTTGTGTCAACCAAACCCAACGGAAAAGGCCTTGGCCTTGCTCTAACAGCTAAAATTATTGGCGACCATGGCGGGGTTATTGATTGTACCAGCAAGAACGGTAAAACTGAATTTGCAATCCTTCTACCAATGGCAAAAACAATTGGGCCAGATGACACCAATATGGAAACTTTGTTATGACCATCAAAACCATATTACTTGCCGACGACGACACTGGTATTCGCACTGTTTTGACCCAAGCACTAACACGAGCTGGCTATGAAGTGCGCTCAACTGGCATGGCCATGTCATTGTGGCGAATGGTAGCCGAAGGTGAGGGCGATCTGGTCATCACTGATGTGGTTTTGCCCGATGAAAACATTTTCGAAATTCTACCACGCATCAAAAAAGCCCGCCCGCAACTGCCCGTCATCGTAATGAGTGCCAAAAACACCATAATGACCGCCATTACGGCAGCCGAACGCGGTGCATACGAATATTTACCAAAACCCTTTGATCTCAAAGAGATGCTAAGCACTGTTGCCAAGGGACTAGAACAAGCAGAGCGCGATGCAAACGCCAAAACAAGCCCTAAACCAAAACCAGTAATAGATGAGGATTTGCCACTTGTTGGCCGTTCCCCAGCAATGCAAGATATTTACCGCGTTATCGCGCGAATGACCCAAACTGATTTAACTGTCACAATTATTGGTGAATCAGGCACAGGCAAAGAATTAGTCGCGCGGGCTTTGCATGATTATTCACGTCGAAAAAGATCCCCATTTGTAGCAATTAACATGGCGGCAATTCCACGCGAATTGATTGAGTCAGAACTTTTTGGCCACGAAAAGGGGGCTTTTACTGGGGCATCGGCACGCTATGCAGGTCGCTTCGAGCAAGCCCATGGCGGCACCCTTTTTCTCGATGAAATCGGCGACATGCCTATGGAAGCACAAACGCGTTTGTTACGGGTTTTGCAAGAAGGCGAATTTACCAGCGTCGGTGGGACAAAAGCCAAAAAAACCAATGTGCGGATTATTGCTGCGACCCACAGAGACTTACGGCAACTCATTGCTGATGGCGTATTTAGAGAAGATCTATTTTTTCGCCTAAATGTTGTGCCGCTACGCTTGCCGCCACTGCGCGAACGGCTGGATGACATAGAAGACCTCGTTCGTCATTTCCTTGCTAATTGCCGAAAAATGGGCCTGCCACAAAAATCTTTTTCTGCTGGTGCAATTGAGCGCCTTCGCGAACACAAATGGCCAGGCAATGTGCGCGAATTAGAAAACCTCATTCAGCGCATCGTTGCGATACAGGCCGATGAGGAAGTGAGTGCGCACGTTGTTGATACCGAACTTATGTCTAACCCAATGCAACTTATAACAAGCAATGCCATAAGCGATGGCCCAATTGATTTAGGCATGGCGGTGGAAAAGCACTTAGCAGATTACTTCGCCAGTTTTGGCAATGGTCTACCTCCAGCAGGCGTTTATGGCCGAATAATTCACGAAGTCGAGGGACCTCTCATTAGTTCGGCATTAGCCGCTTGCAATGGCAACCAGATCAAAGCTGCTGAACTGCTTGGTATCAACCGAAACACCCTTCGAACGCGGATTAAAGACCTTGATTTAACGGTCGTGCGCAAAAACAACATTCAGTAACTCAAAATAGTTTTACAATTCCCACACAGGTGTCGCAATCTTGCCACATAGGTGTTGATTTATTGTCACACATGGTCGAATCGTGTTGAATGAACATGGTTTAAAGTTTGTAATTTTGTATTGGTACTCAATATATGAATGCTGCGACGATACGCATAGACAGAGACGAGGAATTTGTTAGTTTCCGCCGGCGCGGCGCAGGCAAAATTGGTGTCGTGTTGGTCCTACTCTCCATCGCATTGGGGCTGGCCACTTTCCTTGTTTTAACGGGATTAACACCACTTACACCCACTTCAGATATGATTTTTTGGATGCTTGTAGCAAACGGTGTCCTCTTAGGGCTAATGGCCATATTGATCGGTTGGCAAGTGTGGGAAATGCTAGCCGCGCGCCACCGTAAAGTCCCAGGTGCCGTCCTTCATGCCCGTATTGTTGGCCAGTTCGGGTTGTTTGCAGCAGTACCCGCTCTAATCATCGCCTTTTTTGCAACAGTAACCTTGAATAGAGGCTTAGATGAGTGGTTTTCAGACCGCACTCAAACAATTATATCGTCCTCAATGAAGATTGGTGAAGCATACCTTGAAGAGCAAGAAGATCTCGTTCGAGGCGATCTTAATGGCATTGGTTTGAATATTGACCAAAACAAAAAAGCATTTAAAGAAAATCGGCAAGTTTTCTTGCAACAATTAGCTACCCTTGTTTCTTTGCGTAACTTGAGCGGTGCATTTGTCATAGATCGAAAAAATCGCAAAATCGAAGCCAGTATTACGGCCAGCCGCGACCTCGGGTTTCGCGCGCCCGCTGACAAGGATTTCGTAGCAGCCCGAAACGGTGATTTAGTTATCATTCCAAGCGGAGATGGCAATGTAATTCGCGGATTGGTTAAACTCAAACTGCTTGATGAGCACTATTTATATTTGTACCGTCTCGTAAACCCGACGGTGACATCGCAAATCCTCAAAGCAAAATCAGAGCAAGGATTGTATAAGGAAATGCTCACCCAGCGAACTGGGTTAGAAATTACCTTTGCTGTCATGTAC
>JAMOMM010000517.1 GCA_027067085.1 Hyphomicrobiales bacterium | reverse complement strand
ACGCTATGTCGCGTTGGAAAAAGTCATTGAAGCAAATATCGATGATAATCGTATCGTTGCTTTTTATGACGATAAAGATGCAGATGTTCGTCAATTGGTTGTTGAAACAATCGGTGCGAAGGTGCCTGCAAAAATCAACGACATGCTTTCTGACCCATCTCCAATGGTCCGCCAAGCAGCATTTAGAGCAATATCTGCAGCACCAGAAAAGTTCGAAAAAGAAGGCTTTTCCGAAGTCGTGCGTCAAGCGATCGTTGGCGTTCCAGAAGTAGCTGGAGATGCCTCAATTGCTTGGGCCGCCCTTATTGGAGAACCGTCAGCCGAGAGTTTAGGCAGTGCGCTACAAAACCCCAATCAACCACTTGGCTTTCGCATGGGGTTGATTGAAGCGCTCACCTTGTTGGATGACGCTGGCTTTCCCTATTTGGCTGAAGCTGCTGGAGACGAAAACCGTCAGGTTCGTGTAAGTGCATTAACAGCCCTTGCTGAAATTGCAAAAGAAACCAGCTGGCCAAATAATGCCAGTGAAACTTTATTGGCGGCACTTGCAGGTGATCTTGTTGAGGAACCTGAAGAGGTTGAAAACGAAAATGAAGAAACTGAAGTTGCTCAACAACCTTCGCAGGCCGATAAAATAGAACCTGCTGAAGAGGCTGAGCAAGACGCGCCTGTGATAGAAAAGGCGGCCGTTTCAACTCTTGACCAAATGATGAATCACGGTATTCAAACAGAAGTTGCCCCTGATATAGAAGAAGACGAAGAAGAGGTCGAGCTAAGTAACGAAGATGAAAGATTCATCGAAATTTCAAAAATGCGGGCAATGAAAAAAGGTAAGGTTTCACTCGATGTGAAAGTTGCCCCGCACCAAGATGTTCGTCAGTTTGCGGCTCGGTTGTTAGGCGACTTTGACGAAAAGGGATTAACCGAAAAGCTTATCGAAGCAATTGAGAATGGTAATGATGAGCTAAAACAAAGCGGCCTAGATAGCTTGTCAATTATCGGACAAGCCCGCGGCAAACTCAAAAAACGGTTGTTCAAAGTCATTGCACTGGAAACAGAGCACCCAGACCGCGGCATTCGCATGGCAGCAACACGGTGCCTTGGTTTTATCTCGGGTGATGATGTGATTGAGCGCCTTCACGACATGCGCAGTGATAAAGATGTTCATGTTCGCTTAGAGGCCTATCGAGCATTAGGGCTTAAAAAGGACCAAGTAGCGACAATGCTTGACGCGTTGAAAGACGAATACTCTGGCGTCAGGTCTGTCGGCCTTAAAGCCTTAGCTGCCAAGCGTTTGGAGATGGATGCTTTGGTTGAAGTGACGTTCAAATTTGATGGCATGCACCGCAATGACGTGGTTGGACTGTTGAAACAGTGGAACGCACAAGAGGCGGCGGAAAAATATCTTACCATTTTACAAACAGAATCAAGGAAGCGTGATTGGCTTGTCGCAATTCAGGCAATTGGCGATCTACTTTCTCTTAATCAAGAGGATGATTTTCAAGCAGTTGCTTGAATAACTTTAAACTCAAGAAAGGTGTGAAAATGAAAACACTATTTAAAGGCTTAGTTGGCGTTGCGGCGATTGTAAGTGTCGCAAGCACAGCCCAAGCGGCAAAGTACAAAGAAATTGATGTAAAAGATGGTGGCAGTATTTCTGGTACAGTTGCGGCGGGTTCAGCTGCTGCTAAAACCAAGGGCTTCACAATCTCAAAAGACCCTCAGATTTGCGGCGAGGGCCAAAGAGAAGTTCCAATTGTTGAAATAACCAATGGCGTGGTCAAGAACGCAGTGGTTTATCTGGCAAAGGTAAAAGAAGGCAAAGCTTTTCCAGAAGAATTGAAAAACGTCAAGATTGACCAAAAAAAGTGTGCGTTTTTGCCAGCATTTTCTGTCATGGCAAATGGGGGAAAACTAACAGCAGTTAATTCAGATAGTACGTTGCACAACATCCATACATACGAATTGATCGGCAAAGCGCGCCGCACCGTTATGAATGTTTCTCAACCAAACGCGGGCGACAAAGTGACGAAAAAAGTCAAAATGCGTAAAGGTACAGGCATGAAGATTGAGTGTGATGCACACGACTTTATGCACGCTTATATGTTCGTTGCAAAAAGCCCATATTTCGCTGTGATCGATGATAAAGGCGGTTTTAAAATCGACAATATTCCCGCTGGAAAATACAAAATTGTTCTTTGGCACGGTTTTCTTGGCGAAGTTAAAGGTGGAAAAGTTGAAGTAAAAGCAGGCGGTGATACAAAAATCGATCTGTCTTTTAAATAAGTAAAATAGTCAAAGGGCCAGCCATGGAAAAACAAATCACCACACCAAAGCGAAAATACAATGCTTTTGATGGGTTTGTCTTGGCTGGCGCTTTAGTCAATGTAGCCGTCATTTCTATTATCGTTGGATATTGGATTTTATACGGATGAAACCGATCCTTGCAGCCATTCCCTTAGCCATGGTTTTATCCGCTGGTTTTGCATCGACAAGTAAAGCAGACATGGTTGAGATCAAAGCTGGCCCCGTAGAGCTGGGCGCGCCAGATAAAAACTCGCTGGTTGGTCCTGCGATTTACCAAGTCGATGGCTTTTCGATAGACGTGCGCGAAGTAACCAATGCGGATTATCAAAAGTTTGTTTCAGCAACAGGCCATCGCCCCGCTGCTTTCGCCGATGATAAAGACTTCAATATTCCCACCCAACCCGTGACAGGGGTTAGTTGGGGTGATGCGCAAGCCTATTGCAAATGGGCAGGAAAACGCCTTCCCAGCGAAGTAGAGTGGGAAAAAGCAGCGCGCAGCGGTGATGGCCGCATTTATCCTTGGGGTAATACGTTTAAAGCCCAAAATGCACATTTGACTGGTGAAGTGCCACTGAAACATAGTGCATACCCAAAACAAGACATCACACCAACAGGTATCAAAGGTTTGGCGGGGGGTGTTTCTGAATGGGTTCGTGATGTTCAAATTGCATCTGGCGGTGTGTGCGGACGCGGTATGTCAGTGCAACCAAGTTATGTCAGCGATGATGAAACACAGTTTGAAAAACTATTGTCAGGCGGCGGCAAACTAGCAAGGTTTGCGCCTGCCTGTAGCGTTGGCGGAAAAGCATTTTCACCAGCAATTGTCGCGCGCAATCAAAAGTTATCAATGACTTTAGCACGGTTGGGCAAGCCAGGGTGGGGCATGCAAAAATGCGCTTACATCAAAGGCAATAATTTTTCGGGGCGCGAACACATGACAAAACTGACCAATCGACTTTGGGATTATACAGATTCATATGCTGAATTTGTTGGCTTTCGTTGTGCCAAGTCGACCCAGAAGTAATTTTCAGATTGAGAGAGAAACGATGTCAATCCAGCCAACATCACAAGAAACCCAAAATGAAACCCGCAACGGCACAGCGCCAGTTTCTTTTGGACGTATTCTTGTTGCACTCGATCAGTCTGATTATGCCAATCAAGCGGTAAATGAAGTCATCAAACTAACCAAGCCTGTTGCTGGAACTATCATTGGTATTCACGCATATGCCGCAAAAATGCACGACCGCCGTTTCAAGCAAATGGAAGGTGGGTTACCAGAGCGCTATCGTTATGAAACTGAAATGGAACACCAACGCGATGTTCACGAAGACCTCATTGGCAAAGGCTTAGGCATCATTTCAGATAGTTACCACGACAATGCACAATATCGTTGTGATAAGGCCGACGTGAACTTCGAACGACTTAGCCCAGAAGGTAAAAATTACACCTGCATTATCGAAGCCGCAAATACGGGTGACTTTGATGTGTTGGCTCTTGGCTCGCGTGGTCTTGGCGCAGTGGCAGGAAGTGTGATCGGCAGTGTGTGTGAGCGCGTGGTGCGCCGCTCGCCAATTGATGTTTTGGTGACAAAAGACAAACATTTAAAAATTGGCGATGGTCCCATTGTTGTCGGTATTGACGGCTCTGACCAATCCTTTGGCGTGCTGAAAACGGCAATGGTTATCGCGCGTCAAACAGGCGCGGTCGTTCATGCGCTTGCAGCTTATGATCCATATTACCACTATGTAGCATTCAACAAAATTGCCGATGTGTTGTCAGATGAAGCTGGCAAAGTATTTCGCTTTAAAGAGCAAGAACAACTACACGAAGAACTCATTGATGATGGCATTGCCAAAATTTATTTGTCGCATTTGGCCGTTGCTAAAAAAGTTGCGCAAGAAGAAGGCGTTGAAATTATCACCGAATTGGTAGCGGGCAAACCGTTTCAAGCCATTCGTAAATATGTGGAAGAAGTTGAGGCCAGCTTATTGATGGTTGGCAAAGTTGGTGTCCATGCCGATGACGGTTTGGACATTGGTGGCAACACAGAAAATTTGTTGCGTGTTGCCCCGTGTCATATATGGATCGGCCAAGAAACACACTTCCCGTCAATTGACGTGATCGCAGAAGAAACTATCATGTGGTCTGATGAGGCCGATGCCATGATGTCTCGTGCGCCAAGCTTTGTGCAAGGCATGGCTCGCACCGCCATCGTCCGCAAAGCTCATGCAGAAGGCCACACATTCATTACCAGTCGCTTTGTTGAAGATGTAATGAAGCAGATGATGCCCCAAAAACAAGGAAGTAAACAAGATGGGTCTTCTTCAACGCCAGACGACAAAAAGTTTGAAAAATACGACTGGAGCAAAGCTGCGGTACAGTTGTTAGACTCAATCTCTGACGAAGGCATTCGTGAAAACGTCAGACTACGTGCTGAAAAATATGCCCGCCGTGATGCTGCTGAAAAAGTAGAAACATCTCACATCAATCCGTTTATGGATGATGCCGAGGAAGAGCTAGCCAGAATTGATAGTGGTGCGCCAAAACTTGAATGGGCTGCAGCGTATCTTGCCCGTTTGCAACGCGTGCCAGAAGCATTCCGCATCCAAGCCCGCGACGCAATCGAAAAATACGTCCGCTCACAAGGTGAAACCCGTGTTGACGGTGAGGTCGGCGAAGGTGGGTTTGTAGCCGCGCGAAAAGTCATGTGTCCAGCACCAGAAGCAACCGAGTACCCCGATGGCAAAAAAGGCTGAATCCCCATTTCTCGTCGCTCTAAATCTGACGAAGCGTTGCAATCTTTCGTGCGAGCATTGTTACCTTGACGCTGAAATTTTAAAGAATGGCAGCACCGATGAACTGTCGACTGACGAGCTTAAAAAGGCCATCGACGAAATAGCATTGGTTGGCCCTGAATGCATGATCGTTCTAACAGGTGGCGAGCCGTTGCTACGTTCAGATATTGAAGAATTGGCAAGTCATGCAAGCAAGCTTGGTCTGATGGTTGTTGTTGGATCAAACGGTCTAACTCTCACACGCAAACGGGTAAAAAGTTTACAAGCAGCAGGTGTGGCAGGGATTGGCCTTAGCATTGATTCCCTTGATCCAGAGGTCCATGATAATTTCAGAGGTCGAAGAGGCGCGTGGTTAAAAACCATGACAGCGATTGATAATTGCAAGGCCGAAGGCTTGGCGTTTCAAATCCATTTTTCCGTGACCGATCACACCGCCCATGAAATTGACGATATGATTGACTTCGCCAAAAGCTGCGGCGCATTGGTTCTAAACGTGTTCTTTTTGGTGTGCACGGGCAGGGGTGAAAAATACACAGATATATCGGTTGAGAATTATGACAAGGTTTTAAAGCGCGTTGTCGAGGCGGCTCACGATGAAAAACAGCTAATGGTTCGCGCTAAATGTGCACCTCATTTCAAACGCTTGGCATTGGAGCTAGACCCTGAATGGCCCATCACCATGGCGCATGGCTATGAGGCAG
>JAMOMM010000516.1 GCA_027067085.1 Hyphomicrobiales bacterium | reverse complement strand
CATGCCAGTCATGGTGCAACGAAAAAGCACACTGCCTGCGCCCCTTTTTAACCAATGGCGGTTACTCAAACCCACGCTAGGCAATCGAATAGACATTACCCTACCTGGATTAAAAACCATGCACTTTGTTATGACACCCAATTTTTGGGTTGTTGTTGATGCAGCAAACTATGATGCGCCAATTATCGCGTGGTTAGATTTCAATATTGCCAACCGAGAAAATCTCCACCAACCCATCGAATGCACTCTCAACTATTACCATTTTGCCGCATCAGCTCTACGCGCAAAATCACTCGAGATTGTTAGCGATTATTTGAGCCGCCACAATTTAGAACAAAAAACAACAGGCACCATCCATCAACTCCATTAAAAACTTTCCACCCTTACAAGTTTTACTGAGGCTTTAAGAACTATTAGCTTCCCACAAAACATGTTTTCAACCAACTCACCTATTTCTAAGCCCTCATTCTTGCGAATACAGAAACCGCTGCGATCTATTTGTTAGGTTAAATACGAATAGAACTCTAAATCGAGCTAAACACACGTCTGCACGGACCTCATACCAACAATCAACATGTGCGATTTACCGCAGATTTCTTTTGGATTCGCTGTTGAAATTTACTCGTAGATGCCATATAGAAAACCACTTCATAAATCGGGAGCTATTGGGGGATACTTCTAATTTAATCTGAAGTTAAGCTGCACACAGCCTCTAATTCGCGCAGGAAAACATCCTTTATTTTCTGTCTATACACTGTATTTAACTTTAAATCCCTCAGATTTAATAAAGTTTTATCTGCAAAAGCAGGTTAGGAATTTCTTGCGTCTTTGCGGACGAATTACATATTTAAAAAGTAATCGGAGTTTACAATGAAACGTGTTTATGTCGGAATGAGTGCTGACCTTTTACATCCTGGCCACATCAATATCATCAAAGAAGCAGCAAAGCTTGGTCAAGTGACTGTGGGCCTTCTCACCGACAAAGCCATCGCATCATACAAACGCTTACCTTACCTAGATTATAATCAACGCAAAATTGTTGTGGAAAATCTTGGCGATGTGTATAATGTTATTGCTCAAGAGACACTAGACTATCGCCCAAATCTTGAAGCATTAAAACCAGACATTATCGTCCATGGTGATGATTGGCGCGTAGGCGTTCAATCAAAGGTGCGCGCTCAAGTTATCAAAACAATGGGCCAATGGGACGGCAAATTAGTGGAAATTCCTTACACGCAAGGTATTTCATCAACAAAATTAAACAAATCATTTAAAGATCAAGGAACAACACCTGATCGCCGCCGCAATGAACTGCGCCGCTTACTTGCAGCAAAAGACCTTATTCGTATTCTCGAAGTTCACAGTGGTCTTTCAGGTCTAATTGCTGAAAACGTAAGTGTCGATGTTAATGGCAAACCACATAGTTTTGATGGTATGTGGTCAAGCTCATTGACCGATAGTACGGCAAAAGGCAAACCAGATATTGAAGCCGTTGATATGACATCGCGCACCAGTGCTGTTGACAACATTTTTGAAGTCACAACAAAACCAATGATCTTTGATGCTGATACAGGTGGCAAAACAGAACATTTTGTCTTTACCGTTAGAACCCTAGAGCGCCTTGGCGTTTCAGCTGTTGTAATTGAAGACAAAATTGGCCTCAAGAAAAACTCTCTTCTTGGCAACGATGTTGCTCAAACTCAAGACAGCATTGAAGGCTTTTGCAATAAAATTCGCACGGCAAAAAATGGCCTAATCAGCGACGACTTTATGATTATCGCTCGTTGCGAAAGTCTTATCTTGGACAAAGGTATGGATGATGCAGTTGAACGCACCAAAGCATATCTTGAAGCTGGCGCCGATGGCATTATGATCCATTCACGTTTGGCCGACGGAGCTGAAATTATGGAGTACGCAAAGCTTTATAAAGACTTCAACACAACATGCCCACTTGTTGTTGTGCCTTCATCATTTGATAAAATCAAAGAAGAAGAATTCCGTAAAGCTGGTATTAACATCGTAATCTATGCAAACCATATTTTACGCGCCTCATACCCCGCAATGCAAAAAGTTGCTCAAACGATCCTTGCAAACGAACGCGGTTTTGAAGCGCGCGAGCAATGCATGTCGATCAAGGAAATATTGGAAATCATTCCAGGTACTGTTTAATGTTAGACCCACAAGAATATCTTGATATTCTAAAAAGTGGCGGCGTCAGCTTTTTTGCTGGCGTCCCTGACAGTTTATTAAAGAGCATTTGCGCTTGTATCACCGATAAACTCGATAGAAATGATCACATCATTGCTGCAAATGAAGGCGGTGCTGTTGGCCTTGCAATCGGCCATCATTTAGCCACTGGCCAAATTCCGCTTGTCTATATGCAAAACTCAGGCCTTGGCAACGTAGTCAATCCATTGATGTCTTTGGCAAGTCCTGAAATTTATGGCATTCCAATGGTTTTGATGATCGGTTGGCGCGGCAGGCCAGGTATGAAAGATGAACCCCAACACGTACATCAAGGTCGCGTTACGCCCGACACACTTAAAGCGATGAATATTGATTACATTGTTCTGAGCGACTATATCAATGAAGCAAAGAAACAAACCAATCAAGCTATTCAAAATGCAATTGCTAACAATTGCCCCATTGCACTGCTTATTCCCAAGGGAACTTTTGGCAGTTACAAATTTAACCAAAGTTTTCCAAAACTTACTCTTGAGCGCGAAGATGCCATTATCAAAGTTGCATCTTCAATAGAAGACAATGCCGCTGTCGTATGCACAACTGGCATGCCTTCGCGTGAATTATTTGAGTATCGCGCCAGAAATGGTGCTCGGCACGAAACAGATTTTTTAACTGTTGGCGGCATGGGTCACGCTAGTCAAATCGCCCTTGGTCTTGCTCTAAAACAGCCCAATAGAACCGTTTATTGTATCGATGGCGATGGCGCGGCCCTTATGCACCTTGGCGCAATGGCTATTTCAGGAAACAGTGGCGTTTCTAATTTTATTCATATCGTCGTCAACAATGGTGCTCATGAATCTGTTGGTGGCCAACCAACAGTTGGTTTTGCTATTGATTTTCCAGCAATTGCCAAAGCGTGCGGTTATAAAACTGCTGTCAGTATTGACTCAATTGAGGAAATTGGAAAACAAGTCAAAGCCGCCCAATTGGTTGATGGGCCAACATTTATTGAGATCCACGTTAAAACTGGTCATCGCGATAATATTGGCAGACCCACAACAACCCCTGCAGAAAACAAAATTGCAATGATGGAATTCTTAACAAAATGAACACTGACATAAAAAATCACATAGTGGGTTTTGGCACCTTTGACCAAATTGGAAAGATCAACGCACAATTTGCGCCTAAGAAAATTATGCTTGTAACCGGGCGCGGTTCTTATGCCGCTTGCGGAGCAAAAGAAATTATCGGCAACAATTTCTCTCCAAATGAGTACATTCAGTTTAATGATTTTGAGATCAACCCAAAGTTAAGCGATGCCCAACGCGGCACCGAACTAGCGCGAGCAAACAATATTGACCTAATATTGGCCATCGGCGGCGGCAGCGTCATTGACATCGCTAAACTCATCAAAGCACTTTATACAGCTAACCCAAATAAAGCTGAATCAATTGCTCGCGGCGAAACAGCCATGAGCGATCCAAATATCCCCCTTGTAGCTGTACCAACAACAGCTGGATCGGGCAGTGAAGCAACCCATTTTGCCGTAGTATATATTGGTAAAGACAAATTTTCGCTCGCCGACCAAGCGCTGCTACCAAACATGACGATACTTGATGGGAAGTTGCTCCAATCCGCATCTGCTTACCAAAAAGCCATTAACGGACTTGATGCATTAGCACAGTCGATAGAGGGATGTTGGGCCGTTGGCTCAACTGACGAAAGCCAAGCCTACGGATTTAAAGGCATAGAGCTTTTAATGACCAATCTGTCAAAAATACTGACAACCAACGATGAGGAAAGCCTGCAAAATGTAATGCTTGCTTCTAACTTGGCTGGTAAAACCATCAACATATCTAAAACAACCGCTGCACACGCATTTTCATATGCCTTTACAGGATATCATGATGTCCCGCATGGACATGCTGTTTGGCTGACACTCCCTGAAATTTTTGCAATTCATCTCGAAGGCAATTGCGAAACGGTCAATGACCCGCGCGGGCTCGAACACGTTTCTTCAACACTAAGACATCTTACAAAATTGCTTGGTATACAAAACACTCAGACTACTGGTGATTTTCTGCGTAAGTTTTTAGTTCGACTTGGCGTTGAGCCCGACATGCAGAAAATGGGTGCAATTACGAATGAACAACGATCCTTTATTCCATTGCAGGTAAATCTCCAGCGTTTAGATAACAATCCCTTTATACTTGGCAAAAAAGAAATTTCGCGCATTTTCAGTATCTCTTAAAAAGCTGATACCAATTTAGGATAATTCCGATGATCCCTCAAATCTTAGAACTATCGAAAAGGTGGCAGAAGTTCATATTGCTACGCGCCATCGCGAAAAATTCAGACGCACGCTACAATAAATATCGCGAGTTCAAAGAACTAAACTTTCGCTACATGTTCCCATTTGCCGACAAGATTGCTTGCGATCTTCTGGCGCGTGGAGATGTAAAACGCGCCCTTAGACTAAATGCCGAAATTTGTTTTAGTAAAGGAACTGGTTACATTGAGTTGCAATGGAGAGACCGGATATTTTTAGTCGGTCTATTAGCAGCATATACCCGAAATTTTTCACAGGCAGCTGAATGGCTGGCATACGGAGTCAACGAAACCCGTGGGAAAATAATAAATCGCAGCTTCACTTCTGGTTACTCCACCCAATTCATTCGCTGGGTACAAGAAAATAAAACCCTGATAACAACAGCTCAGGGCTGGAGGCAAATCCTAACCGATGCCGCCAAAACCGATGAGGGCTTTACGCTCATCATTTTACAAATTTCAACAATGGCTCATTGCCTTAATTTAAAGAATGATATAGCCGCACTGATCCAACACATTCATCACTTAAAATATCAAGATTGGATAAAGGTACTTTTACATCGAAGAGTAAACATCCCATCACCAGAAGGTATGTACTTTACGCCCAAAGAAATCTGGCACGGAAGCTATGGTAATATTGCAGAAAAAATTCAGCTAAACGGCTTGAAACGAATTTTTTCAAACCAAATACAGTCTCAAGAATTCTTCACCGACCAAGAATATAAATGGCTGATTGATAATAATTACAATTATATATCCAGCCCTCAATTTTCCCTACTATGTCAGGCTGGCCAACACCTTTCCGCAAATGCGCACAAAGCCGTAGTGACACTTTTGCAAAATAAAATTGATAATAATACCACCTTCTATGATAATTTAAAGACACAACCAAGTCCCTTGAAAGTTTTTGTAGGGGGGTATGGCTGGACCGGTTCTGGTGCGGTTTTTGATTCCTTTCGGGGCTATCCCAACATAAGTGAAATGCCAGGCGCTGGAAAGCATGTAGCATACTTAAACAAAGGCGCTGAATCTGAACCAATGCTCTATCAAGGGCCAGCAGGAATTTTAGCCTTTGCTAATCAAATTCAAAAATCTGGTAGAATTTCCGTTGATCTTTGGAAACAATTTTTCAGACTCTATATACTAACGGACTTATCGCGCGATTATTTTGAATATAAAACCATACATGCAAACCAACATATTCGTTCACAAGTTGGCTCAAAACCATATTATCTTTTGATAATACAATTCATTCATGCCGTATCAAAAGCTTTATCCCTCAAGACTGCCAAGTT
>JAMOMM010000515.1 GCA_027067085.1 Hyphomicrobiales bacterium | reverse complement strand
GCGCTTGTTTGGGAGAGCCTCGTTGTCTGCTATTTATAATGATCTAAAGAATTGGCAAAATAAGCCACTTGTTGCTCACTATGGTCGTGATCCAGTGCAGTTGTTTTTTGCTAAAGCACTGGCAAATGTTATGGTGGCGTGTAGTGCTGTTCTGATATTTTTTACGATTGGGATTCTTTTCCTTGCAGAGGCAAAAATGCCTTTCAGTTCAAAAATGTGGACTGCTGGGATAAACAGTATTCTCGTTTCTATATTTTTTATGGCGTATTATCAAATACGGAACGGGAATTACTCTGCAGCCAGATTGATGTTTGTTGGCTCGAGCGTTTCTGGAATTGTGTTTGCTATTTTTGCAACAGGCGGGTTTCCTCAATCTGAGGTCTCGCAAACGATTATTGTTGTGCCGGTGTTGGTATATTTGTTTTACGGTATGCGGGCAGGCACGTTGATTGCGGCCTTATCGCCTTTGGTTTTGGTGTTGCAGTGGTGGTTTGTTCACCTCACCAATGTCCAGTTCCCAAATATTTCGGCGGATAATGATCCGTTTTTGAAAATGCTTTTACCAACGTTGATTGTCTATGTGTTGCTGATTGTAATTGTGGCTGGTTATGAATATCGCCAGTCAATTTTGCACCGTGAATTAAAGGAAGAACGTGAACGCTTGAGAGAGTTAACTCAACAAGATGGTTTGACGGGTGTTGCAAATTCTCGATTTTTGCATGAAAGACTTAAATCGTATAACAAGTCGGAACAATCTGACGGCCAGAGACTAGCAATGTTGTATTTAGATTTGGACGACTTTAAAGCGATCAATGATGCGCATGGTCATTTGGTTGGTGATCGGGTTTTAAAAACGGTTGCACAACGATTGGCTGATTGCGCGAGGGATTGCGATTTTGTTGCTCGGGTGGGTGGTGATGAGTTTGTCGTTGTTTTGCACCATGACGTGGACAGTGAAAATATTGCGGATATTATGGCGAGGCTGGACAGGTTATTTATGATCCCTATTGATTGTGAAGGGGTTATTTGTAGAGTTGGAGCCAGTGTCGGCATAGCGGTTTATCCCGATGAGGTTGCCTCACCGATGGATTTACTGGATCGTGCAGACCAACAAATGTACGCTATAAAAAAGGTGCATACGAAACAAAGGCTTTTGGCGAAAAAGCTATATCCATCTGTAGGTTCTGCCCATTTAAATGATGGCCAAAGTGACAGCGAACCAATCGCTCGTGGAGTGTAGTAACCCGATAATACCCGTTTTTAAATTGGTGTGCTAAGTTTTCCTAAATAGGAGAACTCTATGGCTAAACCAATTCACTCAATGATCCGTGTTCTAGACGGGGAAAAATCAATTGCGTTCTACAAAGATGCGTTCGCGATGAGCATTAAGGACCGATATGATTTTGACGGATTTTCCTTAGTTTATTTACGCGGTGATGGTTCAACGTTTGAGTTGGAACTGACCATCAATAATGAGCGCAGCCAGCCTTATGATTTGGGTGATGGCTATGGCCATATCGCTTTTGTGGTGAAAGATTTAGATGCCATTTATTCTAAACTAAAATCTGGTGGATATGAGCCGCGTGATATTGTTGAGTTTAATCGCGATGGGGCTTTGTTCGCGCGATTCTTCTTTATTGCAGACCCTGACGGTTATCAAATTGAAGTTCTGCAAGAGATGGGGCGATTTGGTTGAGGTAACCAATACTTTGTAAACTTGCGTAAAAAAATCAAAACGAATTAGAAAAGGGAGAATAAATATGTTGTTTCATTTGGATTTCAAAGTGGAGTACGCCGCAGACCAAAGTCAAAATGATTTGTTTGCCGTGTGGGCCGAAGAAGCCGATGCGGCGCTTGGTGCTAAAAAAGCGGGCGTTGTGGTTGATCTGTGGAAAGTTGTTGGTCAGCGACGGGTTATGGCAATTGTAGATGTGGAAAGCATGGATATGCTTGACCAAATTTCGCTCGATTTGCCGATTATGAAAAAACTTGGCCAACATGTGGACATCACAGTTACGGCGCTGCGAACATATGAAAGCTTTGCAGCTGACGTTAAAGAGCGTTTAGAAACTTAAACTGTAAACAAAAATAGGAGAGAGCGATGTGTAAACTATTTATTGGTGCTGACCCAAAGCTTTGGGAAAGTAGTACCCGCTCTCTTCGTATTGATGGCATGGTAACGAGCGTTCGGCTAGAAAACTTATTTTGGTCAGCGCTCGATCAAATTGCGGCACGTGATGATTTGAACATTCCGCAATTGTTGACAGGTCTTTATCATGAGTCCCTTGATGAGGGGCATGACTTGGGGAACTTTACATCGTTCCTACGGGTGAGCTGCCTGCGCTATTTTGAATTGGCTGCCAAGGGGTTTCTGCCTCTTAATGATGCACTTTCAATTGGACAATTGCCCGCCGATGAAATTTTAACACTGGAGAAAACTGAGCGCCAACGACATCCAATAAGAAATTCTGCTGGCAACGCTGGTTCACAACATTAAAAGCTATTTAAGTTTGGCTGTTGTTTAACTCGCCCAAAGATCAACTTTCTTACCTTGCTTTTTCATGCGTTCGACTTTTGCACCTAAAAAGCGTTGAAAATCTATAGTGTCATAGTGCTCACCTGCCATGTACTCAAAATAAGTCATGAAGTGGAAAGGGCGGAAGTAACCAGGTATTTTACCAACTGTCAGTTGCTTGCCGTTCATGCCTGAAAGCCCTTCAAGCGATGGGCGAATGAAAATGATAGTAGGGGTGAACTGAATACCCCAACGCGCGCCTAGTTTGCGTTCTTCAAAGGCCTTACCGTCAAAATCTGTAACTTCTTTTGCGCCAAACAGGTTGATTTGCAAAACACCAAAGTTGTCTTGGATGAATTTGGATATTTTTGGTTTGGATAGGTTCTTTTCGTGCATTTCAGCGCAATAGGGACAACCTTCTTGCTCAAAGAAAATGGCAAATTTTTTCTTAGATTTAGCCATTTCTGCATGGTCTTCTTTTAGATCCATGAAGCTTTCTAAAAACCATGGTTGAGTGTGTAGACCATCGGCATTTAAGGCTGCGCGCGCAGGCGATGTAAAGCTTGTTGTTATGATTGCTGGCGCTGCAAGGGCCGCTGTTGCAGTTAAGCAAAAATCGCGGCGTTTGAGTTTTACATCATCATTCATTGCAGTATCCTTTCGTTGTTTTTTAAAGGATAGCACATTTTAGCTCAAAGTTGTTTTCAAGCTTTTGTGTATGAAAATGGTGGCTATTTTCCTGAGATGTCAGTTTGTAATGAGCGAATACGGTTGGCTAATGAAACGACATTTGAGGGTTTTTCGTCAGTAGAAGTTTCATTATTATCTATTGGCTTCTCAGTTTTTTGTGTTTTCTTTTTGGTTGTATTAGTGGCTGATTTTTTCTTTGTAGATGATTTTTTATTGGGCTTCTTTTTGCTTGCAGAACTTGCTTTATTTGATGTTTTATCAGAATCTGGTGTTGATTTTAGATCATCAAGTTTTTTGAGTTTTTCGTTCCAGTCTTTGTCTAGCTTACTGAGTTCTTTGGCTAAGTCATCAGTTTCTCTTTCGGCCTGTTTTAATTGGTTTTCCAGATTGTTGGATGTGTCATCTAGTTTAGCAACATAAGCTTTTTTGCCCGATGAAGATGTGGATGAATTGTCTTCAAGTGTTTTGGTTTCTGCGATCACGGTTGATAGAGATGAAATCTCAGAATGTTGCTGAGTAAGTTGAAGGCGCTGTTGCTCGATTTGGCTCGACAAATTGGTCAACTCATTGATGCGCTGAGTCAGGTGATCTTTTGCTGATAAATTGGCTTGTCCGACGATTGCATTGCTGGCCAAAGATTTATCAAGCTGTTGTTTTAAGTTGTCGATAAGGGTGACTTTTTGTTGAACAATTTCGTCGCGCTCGCGAATTTCTTCTTTTAGCTTTTGGGCGGCGTGGGTGCGTTTAACCAATTCTTGCTCAAGTGGCACCATTTGTTCTTTAAGATTGGTAATCTCTTTGTTGGCTTTTGCGATGGTGTTGTCGCGCTGGTTAATTTCATCGGCTAAGCGTTCGACACGATTGCGGTTGCGAGAAACTTCAGCGGACTGTTCGGCAAGGCGGGTTTTAAGATCGTTTAGGCGCAATTCCAACTTGCGTTCAAGCATGGCGCGTTCGGCCCGTAATTTGTCTTTATCTGCTTGCAGGGCGGCAATCGTTGCAGGGTCATCGCGGCGCGAACGGCGTTTGCCAAGACCAATAGCTTGGCCCCATAAAAGCTTGCCAAGAAACATTGCGACCAAAAGCGCAACGGCAAAACCTAGTACAATCAACATGATCGTTTCTATTTGAGACATAATTCCCCCTGAAACAGGACGTTTGAAGTGATATGCAGTACGCGTTGCAATTTTGGAACCGTTTATAGGAAATAAATCGTTAATAGAAAAGCCATCGGTTTGTCACGTTAAATACGCGCAAGCCGATGGCTAAAATTTATGATGTGTGATTTGTTATTAAAATGGGTTCCAAGTTGGAGCTTGAGTGTATTTTAAATAACCAACATTTGCGCCAAGGCGAGCGCCAACTCCAGTGCGGATTGGGGCTAGTTTAAGCTTTTCGTTAGACTGGAAATTAACCCCCATGCCACCGACAAAATAGGCTGAGCCATCTAAGCCCAAAAAGCGATCATAGATGTCGTTTACGTGATCGATATTATAAACTAACACTAAGGTGCGTGAGCCATTGCCGCCAAAGTCAAAGCCGATTGATGGGCCTTGCCAATAAATTTTTTGCTGAGTGCCGTTTTTTAAATATAAGATGCCTTCGCCATAACGAAGGCCGCCAACGAATGCGCCTGAACCTTCTTGGCCAATGATGTAGCCTTGTGGAGGGCCTGCTTTTTGAAAGACGTATTCAACCGCTTTGGCCAAACCCTTTGTGGTGTTGCCAAAAAATTGGTGGCCCTCTTTTAAGATTTCTCCAGAGGAATATGTTCCGCGATTTTGTTGGCGCGTTTGGGCATAATTACGAGTTTGGCTCGCAACAGATTTTTTGTTGTAATTGTTACTGGCATATTGGGTGCGACCTTCAGCCTTTGCGCTGTTTGAAAGCGGGGTGGCTGATAGCATAATTGCCGCACCTAGCGCACAGGTGCCAATAATTCGTGTTGTTTTTGCTGACAGATCAGCTGAAATTGAGGGCAGGTGTTTCATCGGTTTTACTCACTTAACAATCAGAATAGTCCTGTCGATTAAGTTTGCCGCCATATTGAAATTCAAGTTGAAAATGAGCTTGAATATCAGTGTTCCTGTAAATGCTTTAACCGGTTGCGGTCTATTGCCGTCTTGATGATTAAAGCACTGTCTTTTTTTGTTACTCTTGAGTCTTGAAAACTGCGAGGCACTTTTCAGTAAGAGCTTGTTCTTGTCTTTTTAATTCTAGTTATCTATATGGCGTTGATGAGGCCAAATAGAGGTTATGTTTCAGTATATCCTTTTTATAGTCTCTAAAAGGTTAACTTTGGGCAAGTGGTGTTTGATTCTTGGAACAATATATAACAATCGCAGTTTTTATGTTTGGCATTGCAATGGTCACGTTTATGGTTTGGCGTGAAAAACAACCACGCGATGGCTTTAAGGTTTCACTTATTCCAACGTTGCCGTTCATGTTTTTGGGCGTGCTGATCTGTATTTTGTCGGTGGTGTATTTGATGCATATTAACGGGATTGTTTTGCCAGCGCGGGGGCGGTGAGGTTTTTTTGTGTGGGTGTGTGGGAAGTAGACGGTGAGGGGTTTAAGGTTTTCCGTTCACGCTAACGGGTTTCACCCG
>JAMOMM010000514.1 GCA_027067085.1 Hyphomicrobiales bacterium | reverse complement strand
ATATTCAGGAATGCATATGGCCAGAGCACGTGGTGTATTGGCTCGGCTACCAGAAAACAAACTGTTGTTAGCATCAAATTTACTTGAAACCCTAGAGCGGTTTTGTGACGAAGAAAAAGATAGCAAGTCAGATACTTAAAGGTGACCAGTTAGTTGTACCTTCAATTTCCATTGCACCATGGTGCAATGGACTTGAAAACATTTGAGCATCAACAGATAGTCAGTATTCATTGCATCCACGATACTTAAATCAAAAGTTCTTGTGGCTACTTTTAACAACCGCCCAATTAATTGCCTCAAACTTCATTTTGCATATCTCGCTATAAAGCCGTTCAATTTTTTGCCCCTTGCCATACCTACTATCCATAGACTTTTGTTCTGCCCAACCATTTATTGCTTCTCTTGGTTCTTTTAAAACACCAGAATTTCGCAATTCATCATTGAAATTATTCCGAAAACTGTGAAATACTTTTCTTCGCGAAACCCAAACACCAAGAGATTTACTAAAATAAGCATAGTTTTTACTAAAACTGCTTGATGGCTTAGATGCTTTTCCTCGATGTGCATCAGGAAAAAGTCTTCCCTTTTTTACAGCCTCCGCCCAACGAACGAAACCGACATCGTGTAAAAAAGAGTGTAAAGGTATGTCTCTGACAGAGTAATCCGTTTTCAATTGTTTGCTAAATTGATCTTGAGGATAAGAAACTTCTTGCTCATCAGTTACAGTTAAGTAAGCAATGCCATTCTTGCTTCTTTTCAAATCAGCACGTTCTAATTGTAAAATCTCGTTCATTCGCATCCCCGTCCATAACGCGAGTATTGGTGCCCAATACATTTGATCAGGAATGATCTCTCCCGGTTGAGATTTTGCTTGCTGACCATCAGGATAATATGTGCGCCCTTCTCTTCCCGAGTAAAGAGATGATGAAAAAATTTTGTTCAAATCATCAATAGAATATGGTTGATAGGTTTTTGCTTTTTTCTCATATTTCTTTTTCCGATGGGATGCAGGAATTTTAATTCTATGATTTTCAGCGGGATTGTTGATAATTAAAAATTCTTCAACACCAAATTGAAATATCTGACGTATTACTTGCAGTGTTTTTTTGGCTTCTTCATAACGATTAGCGGTATCTCCATTTGTCTGTTTGTATTCATTTGAAGCATCTAATAACGACTTGTCAGGGTAATGACGGCTAACCCAAGCTGGAATTTTAGGAAGCAATTCCACAACTGGGATAAGGCTTTGGGGTGTAATTTCGGATAAGGAGAGATCAGAAGAAAAGAATTCACAAAGCACCCGTACAGGAACCTTATACTGATCAAACCTAGAAATACTGACATTTTCCTTTTGCTCCGCCAAAAATTTATCTGTTAGCTCCCCTATTGTGGAGATTTTATTAAGCGCTGGATCACTTAAAATAGCGGGTTTAGCAATACTTTGTGAATGCCCTTTTTTAAAAATAGGGTCGGGAGAATAACAAAAAGAACCACCAGTAATAGAAGCCAATTTTTCGTGTGATAGTTCAAGTTCTGCCTTCGCTAAAAGATCACAAAACGTGAGAAATTTTGGTATTACCTTAAGTGAATTCACCCATAAAAATTTTTCTTCACGAGACCCTGTTTGAAGCTTAACAACACCTGCTTGGCATAACGCATCCAAGCCAACTGAGAGGTTTTCGATACGACCAGTACTCAACTGTCGTGCGGCAATTCCAATGTCATTTCCAATTTCATTCTCAATTTCATGATATTGATCATCTTGTGCGCCATACCAATGGTATTGTTCCAAGCTTCTTCGAGAACGATTTTCTTTATGAAAGTACGCAATTGCTATTTGTTCTAGCTCAATATCACTCGATAATATTTCCGTTGGCGGTAAAAGATCATCTAAAGATCCTTTGTCAGCATCGAGCAACCGATCAAGCCTTTCTATCTCAGCACCGGTGCGAACAGCAAACAAAGCAGCTTTATCTTTAATTTCAGAATTAGAAAGCTTATCAACACTTTGAACCCAAGCGGTCTTATTAGCAATTTTCAACAGCCGCTTAGGAACGTTTCTTTTAAGTTTTTTATGCGACCCACTTTGAATGAGGTACTTAATTTTTGCCATGTCTTCCATTTCAAAAAGGTACCAGCTGGAAGAATAAAGATAACAAAAACAATAACTTGTTTAGTTTCAATGATTTATAAAAAATTGGTAGCGGGAGAGGGACTTGAACCCCCGACACGCGGATTATGATTCCGCTGCTCTAACCACCTGAGCTACCCCGCCACTAAAGCGTTTCATGTTTTGTTTGTCATACAAACAAGCGTGAAACGCAAGACTATCAACACTTTACATAGATCGTTCTAATTCAATATAAACCAGAACGCTCTAAATGAGGCCATTTAAAATGGGTCATACTTAAAAGCAAGTGTGGTTGACTTGCGGTTGGGATATACTAACAGCTTGCCTGTTAAGTCAAGCAAAGTTTAGCCTGATTGGTGAAAAAATATCATCCACCAAACCACCCTGCTCTTTTAGGACTAAACCTTAGTGTCTTTGAGGCCTGCCAATTAGGCAACGCGCAAACCAGCTTTAGTGTTTTTAACCTCATCCTCATCGCAAATAACATTGCTTTTTGCCAAATCAACCTTCTTAAACCGCATCATTGTAAACAACCCAAACGGCCGCAGTGAAACAGTTTCGATCACTTGTAAATCATCACAAACCAAAATCGTTTCAACGGGAAATTCGGGCCGCCAGCCCAGTTTATCGCCGAACCGTGCCATGGCTTTTTCTGCTAATCCACGTAGCCCATGCTTTTGACTAAAATGATTGACCACAATCACCTCACCGCCCACTTTACACACCCGCGCCAATTCTTTCATCACTTGCATTGGGTCAGGCACAACGGTCATGACATACATCGCAACAACCGTTTCAAACGCGTTATCTTCAATCGCCATATCACCAGCATCCATTTCTTCAATGGCTGCCACATGGCAAAGCTTTTGATCCTTCACCCGCTTGCGCGCGATGTCGAGCATATCAACAGATAAATCAATACCTGTAATTTCCAAGCTTGTTTTGTAATGGGGCAAAGACATACCAGTTCCCACCCCAACCTCTAGGACACTACCGTCAAACTGATTGATGCACTCAACCGCTGCCATGCGCCCTGCATCAGCAACTTTGCCAAATGTTTTGTCATAAACCGGTGCCCAACGCGCATAAGCTCGCTTAACGTCTTCATCATCCATCTTCAAAAGCTTATCAGCCAACGTATTAAGTCCTTACTATTTTTATAACGTCTAATTTTCAACTATGCGTTTTTTAAGTCTAATCGTCTAAAATTGAGGTTCTAGCAATAAAACCACCGCCCATCACCTTAGCGCCAATACCTTGTTGCTCATAAATCACGCACGCTTGCCCCGCTGAGATACCATAATCAGCCTCCTCAAGCTTCACCACAATCTCACCATCGTGTTGAATAAGCCGCCCAGGTCGCGCGGGCCTCGTAGAGCGCAGTTTTACATAAATCAAACGCTTACTGTCAAATCCGTCTAATTGAACATCACTAATCCAGTTGAGCCCCTTTAAGACAATTGTATCGCGTTTTAACGCTTCACGCGGCCCCACATAAACCGTTGCTGAGGCTGGGTCTAGTTTAGTGACATATAAAGGTGCGTTATCACTCACCCCAAGGCCGCGCCGCTGACCAATGGTGAAATTGACAATTCCATCATGCTCGCCCAGCTCGCGCCCATCCACATGAACAATCTCACCCGCCTGCTCGGCATCAGGGCGCATCTTCTTAATCAAGTCAGCGTAATTCCCTTCTGGCACAAAACAAATGTCTTGGCTGTCAGGCTTTTGCGCAATATCCAATCCGAGCGTGTCAGCAATTTCGCGCGTTTCCTCTTTAGATAACCGCGCCAAAGGAAATCGCAAAAAGTCTAGCTGGTCTTGTGTGGTGGCAAAAAGAAAATAACTTTGATCGCGCGCCATATCAACAGGCGTTAGCATATCGTAATGATGATTGCTTTTCGCGCGCAATCGGCTCTCAACATAATGCCCCGTGACCAAACAATCAGCCCCAAGTTCTTTTGATTGCGCCAAAAGGTCGGCAAATTTAACCGTTTGATTGCACGTCACACAGGGAATAGGTGTTTCACCTGCCATATAACTGTCGACAAATTCATCAATCACGGCTTCGCGAAATTTTGATTCGTAATCAAGCACATAATGCGCGATACCCAATTTATCGCAAACGCGGCGCGCATCATGAATGTCTTGCCCAGCACAACACGCGCCCTTTTTAGAGATTGCTTCGCCGTGGTCATAAAGTTGCAAAGTAATGCCAATGGTTTCAAACCCTGCCATTTTAACCAGACCAGCGGCCACAGATGAATCAACCCCGCCCGACATTGCCACCACAACGCGATGGCTAGCAGGATCACCAGATAGATTAAGCGCATCACGCACTAAATTTATGATCTTTTCACTGAGCACTTTTTCATCCGTATTACATCACTCTTATCGAACGGGTTTATTCGCATACAAAAGAGCCTTAATCTACCTCACTGTTAAACAAACATATGGGTTGAAAAGCAAATTTCGCAACTTCTAACCCGTAGTTGTCCTAATTTGAAGCAGTTTTCGTCAAGTGTTCGCAATTTCTTCGCATCTGATTAGACCTTTTTTAAGGCCCTGTATGTATTCTGATTGAGTAATAAGTTAGTTTGAGTATTTGAGTAAAAGTTCAGGTGTATTTGTATGAACGGTCAGTTGCGTAGCCGAGTAAATTATGTCATTGGGCCAGATGGTAGCCCGCTTACCATAGCGGATTTACCGCCCACATCCACGAGGCGTTGGGTTATTCGTCGAAAGGCTGAAGTTGTAGCAGCTGTTAGAGGTGGTCTTCTAAGTTTAGAAGATGCCTGTAGCCGTTACACTTTAACTGTCGAAGAATATCTTGCCTGGCAGCGTTCGATCGATAAACACGGCTTAGCCGGTTTGCGAACAACACGCATTCAGGAATACCGCGCTTAAAGAAACACTTCCTGAAAACTGGGAACCGGTTTTCGGGTAAGGAGTGTGCTCTTTAAACAAGTGGTGACATTTTAGTATTGATAACGCCGTAGCTCTGCTGCGGCGTTTTCTTTTGCCTCATCGCTTGTAAAGCCTATGGACGCAAAGCCCCTTTTTACGCTAAACACGCCCAAAGTTTAATTTCAAAATATAAGGTGTGCCCAAATGGCCAGCGCTGACAATCTTCCCAAACGACTGCAAGAAGCCGTAACAGCTTTAAACAATGGCGACATGCCCCGCGCCATGGCAGCGGCATCGTCCGCAATGGCTCTTGATCCTGAAAATCCCGATTGTCACCTCATCTTGGCCAGCGTTCATCACAATAAAGGCGATGAAGCCCAAGCAGAACATCATTATATTGAAAGTCTGCGATTAAACCCAAAGCAACCACGCGCGCTCATCAATCTTGGCATGTTAAAACTTAATAGCGGCCATGTGGATGCCGCCATTGCCACGCTTAAAACCGTACTCGAAATTGATGCAGGTTCACACGAAGCCCGCCATTTATTAGGTCGCGCCTATGGCATGGCTGGAAAATATAGCCTATCAGCCCAACAATTTGAGCGCCTACTCAAAACATCTGGCCGCAATGTCGAAATCATTCAAGGCTACGCCAAAGCGCTAACAGGTTTGAAAAAATATGACGAAGCCCTAAAAGCCCTAAAACGCGCCGATGCCCTAAACCCCGGCCACCCCATGATCGCCAACGAAATCGCACAGGTTAGGGCGGCGATGGGGCAGG
>JAMOMM010000513.1 GCA_027067085.1 Hyphomicrobiales bacterium | reverse complement strand
TTTAGAAAATGCCCGAGCGCGTTTCTTTGGTGCTTCGTTTTTTTTGATCGCGAGTTGGTCTTCTAAGTTTTTAATAATCGCTTGAATTTGCGCCAGTTCGTGAAGTGCTTCGGTGACGTTTTTTTTAGCAATACGAGAATGAAGCTCTTTAGCTTGCAGTAATCTAGCAATTGTTTTTTCGCTCATTTACCCGCTAGCTCCTTTAAGCCAGTAGCAGTATCGACCAATTGAGAGTTTTCATTTGGCGTTTGCTGCAAAAATGTTTTGATAGCTTCGTGCTTGGCAATGGCTTCATCGGCTTTTAAATCTGATCCTTTGCGGTACTCGCCGACTTGAATTAGCAGTTCGACCTCGTTGTATTTACCCATGAGGTCTCGGATTTTATTGGCGTTGTTTTGATGTTCTTCATCAACCAGTTCTGCCATTAAGCGTGAGCGTGACCGAAGCACATCAACGGCGGGGAAATGACCTGCCTGGCCAAGTTCTGGGCTTAAAATAATATGGCCATCGGTTAAACTGGTGAGTTCTTCTGCGATTGGATCGCCGATGCCTTCTGATTCGGTAAGTACGGTAAAGATTGCAGAAATGGCCCCTTTGTTGGTGCGCCCGCAACGTTCAACCAAACGGGGTAGTTCAGAATAAACTGATGACGTATAGCCACGGCGGACAACGGGTTCTCCTGCTGCCAAGGAAACCTCGCGCTGGGCACGGGCAAAACGGGTGACGCTATCAAACATCAATAAAACATGCTTGCCTTGATCGCGGAAGTATTCAGCAATGGCTAAGCCAAGGTGGGAGGCCATGAGGCGTTCCATGGCAGGCTTTTCAGAAGTTGAAGCCACGACAACGCATTTTTTGCGAAACTCTGGCGGTAGTTGGCGATCAAGAAGTTCACGGATTTCTCTTCCGCGCTCACCAATTAAAACAAGAATACAAACATCGGCCTCGGCATTGCGCGCGAGCATGGATAAAATGGTGGTTTTACCAGAGCCAGGATCACCAAGGACTGAGACTCTTTGGCCCTGCCCTAGAGTAGTAAACGCATCTAAGCTGCGAATGCCTGTTTGCATCGTTTGATCGATAATCGGGCGGTCCATCGGTGAAATGCTTTGCGGGGCGACATCGCGCTCCATTAAAGCATCTCTATCAAGGGGTAATTCATCAAGGGGTTCGCCCAAGCCATCAAGAACGCGGCCTAGAAGGGTATCTCCCACAAGAATTTTGAAAGGCAGCCCAGTTGGCACCACTTCAGCATTACTTGAAAGGCCGCTTATGTCTTGCAAGGGTGCAAGAATTGCCTTGCCATCTTCAATTGCTACAGTTTGGGCTTGGTAGAGTTTATCTGACTCTGGCGAATGAATATTGCAAATTTCACCGACAAATGAGGTTTGTAACGTGGTGATGATGCGCGTTGGATAGGCTTCGACAATCGAGGCGACGGGCGAGTAAAAATTGGCAGTGCCTAACTTGGCCTGCATGTGATCGATGCTCTGTTCAAAACCAGCCAACATGAATTAGATGACCTCTTGTGTTTGTTCAGGCTGGTCCGTCGCGCTTGTTGCTGGTATCTCTATGGATGTTGCTTTAGATGAAATTACATCTGGGGAAGGTACTTGTGGTTGCTCGGTTGATTTGGCAGAGCGACCAGTTGCAATTTGTACGAGGCTATCAAGTTGGGTTTGAATGCCGATGTCCACTTTGTGGTTGGCAAACTCTAGGATGCAACGGCCTTCGTTAAGGCTTGGGTCTTTGGTGATGGTGTTGACATCAAAGTTATTGTCCATGGCCCACTTCCAATTGGCCCACCATGTTTGGTCAAAACTGGCAGGGGGAACTCTAACCTTTAAGGCGCTCTCATCAGCAAATTGTCGAAGTGCAGTTTTAAGGACATCGCGTTGTAATTCTTGCGAAGGGATGTCAGAAATAATCTGGCGTATTGTATTGGCGACAACCTTGCCGATTTTGGTTTCTTGTTGGCGAACGGTTTTGCGAAAATCTTGGGACAGTTGCAAAATGTGGCCCGCAATTTTGGCTTCGCTATCAATTTTTGCCTGTTGAAGAATAACGTCTCGTTCTTGCTTTGCTTCTAGAAGCGCTTTTTGGCGTATGTTTTCTGCGTCAATTTTTGCTTGCTCTAAAAGCTTATCTGGCGTTGGTTCAGTTGCTGAATTGGCAGAATTTTTGCCCGCTTGGGCATTGGTTGATTTGTCTTGAGCCAATGATGTTTTGGCCCGAATAATTGCTCCATGATACATAATAAATACCCTCTGTCGTCAATGGTGGTTGACGGCGTTTGTACCGCTTGTTGATGTCGTGTGGTTGACCTTGGAAAGACTTGCAATCGTTTGAACTGTTTTAGCAGCGATTGCTGGTTCAATGGTTTCTGTCATTTCTGACAAGGTCGAAAAATTTGCTGGTAGCAACATGCGGACACGCCCGCCAATGCTTTGCTCGATACTCCAACTCCAACCGACAATTGTTCTATATCCAGCTTTTCGAACCACATCGTTTAGATGCTCGGTTTCAAAGTTTAAGGCGCTGTAACGGGGATAATCAATTTGTGCTTGCATGGCTGTTTGAAGAATTTGCAAGTCAAAGGCTTCAATATAACTTGATAAGTCATGGGAAGTGATGAGTCTCCTCAAAGCGTTTCCCATTAAAGCTAAACCGCATGTATCTGCAAATTGATCAACGTTTTCTGAAATCATATTGCAAATAAGTTGGACATCATTATTTAAGTATTCAGCCTTTAATGATGGCAAGTTGTTGGTGTTTGCAATGTTTTCAATAATCTGAGTATTGATGCGTGGATTGTCGAGCATTTCATCACGCAAACTTTGGTCAGGGATGGAGAACTCCCAAGCAAGCAACCAGTCTGAGTGCATGCTCTTTGGTGAAAACAATAAAGGGAGGTCAGACATTGTTTGCTCCCTTGTTGTTTTGTGTATCGTTGGCGTTTTCAAACGGTGCTACTTGCTGGGCAAGGGCAGGTGATGGCGTCTGCATTGCACGGGACTTGTTGCGGTAATTGCGGATGATATAAAAAATAATCCCGCAAATTAAAATGAAGAAAAACGTTGAAAAAAAGCTGGATGAATTAGCCGTCACGAACGTCATTTTTTTCTGGTCAGAACCGCGCGCTAGAAACAATGCAACGGTGACGTCCTCATACATCAAACCATCGACACTGCGGGTGATGAGGTTTTTGATTACAGGGACGCTTTTTTTAATATCGCTGCCCGGAGCGTGATAGATGAATACGGATGCGCGTGCTGTTTTTGCGTGTTTTTCAAACGGGGTTTTTTGCGGCACAGTTACATGTACGCGCGCTGAAACCACACCAGCGATCTGCGAAATGCTTTGTGACAACTCTTGATTTAGGGCGAACATAAATCGAGCGCGCTCTTCAAATGGCGTGGAAACCATTTTATCAGATTTGAAGACCTCTCCAAGCGACTGGTATGATTTGCGCGGTAAACCTTGCGATGATAGAATCGTAATTGCTTTGCTAAATTCAGAGCGCTCTACTTCAAGAGTGAAGGTGCCCTTTTCATCTTTAGCTCGCTCAGATTCAATACCGTTGGTATGTAATAGGGCAACCATTTCATTGACTTGGCGCTCATCAAGTTGGCTGTAAAGGTCTGCTTTACAGGCGCTTAACAGCAAGCCAAATGCGGCGATGGAAAATAATTTAACAATCGGTTTTAGATTGAATTTTGTTGAAAAACGGCGAAGCCAGTGGTGATAAATAAACATCTTTCTGGGTCTCTATTTGAGTTGGTGAAAACAAATAACTTTGAGGTTTTGGTCTTTATTGCGTCAGTCGTGACGTTAGATTTTCGCTAACTCTGTCTGGCAAGCATCCTTACAGAGTTGGAAACCCCCGAAGCAACTTGTGTGACCATGGCTGAAAATAGTGCGTGGTCGAAAGTTTTTTCTATTGCAATAACGGCATCTTGGACGGGCGTTTTTTTTGTAACCCCGAGAACGCTGTTACCGTTTTCATCAAAGGTGGCAGCAAGTGCTTTTTTCTCGTTGGCAACGGTGGTGTTGTCAATTTGCATTGCGGATGCGGCCGGGCTGGATTTGAGGTTTTCAAGGCCGCCATGGACACCCGTTGCCAAGTTATTCACCGCACCACTATTTAATGGATTTGGTGACTGGCTTGGAGCCATGTCCGTTGCACGAATTTTCAACACATCAGGTCCGTTTGTCCAAGATGTTGTTAGTGTTGAACTGTCAGCCACTGATTGCCCTGTTGATTGCCCAGTGGGTTGCAGGCCAGCTGAAAGCGGGTTTAAAGCTGCAGCTGTAATTGGGTCAATCATTTCTTTTCTCTTTGTTTTAAGTGGCTTTTAAAATGGCTGTTGATGTTCAAGTTTGTTTACTTGTTAAAGTTTAAGTCGCGCGAAGTTTTAACGCCGCGCGAAACTTAACGAGCGTTCAAGTTTCTTGTTTGTTGAGTTCTTTTTGCATGTCCATAATCATGTCGCGCATAAAGAATTGGCTCATGCCTGCAACACCTTTCATCAAAGCGTCTTGGAACGCTTTTTCTTGTTCTGCTTGAGTGGTTTGATCTCCGCCCATGAAGTCTTCGCCACCAGCTTGTTGGTTTGCATTTACGCCTTCCATTTTACATCTCCTAAAAAGTTGTTCGTTATCAAAAGTTAGTTTTCACCAATTCTGATTATAGTGAGCAGCGCATTATTGTGTATCCGTGCGGAGTACTTAGCTTTACGTGGTTTTGGGTACGTAGTTTTTTCATGCTGCATCCTTAGTTGGTGTGTTGGTTTTCTTAGATGTATCGGTTTTTTCATCATCTTCGTGCCATGTGTCTGTCACCGCAATTGTGCCAATTGGGCGTAAATGGAACTCTATTGCGATCTCTTGGAAAGCAATGACATCAAGGTCACAATTATGACTTTTTATGTAATCCTTTAGGGCTGAGCGAATGTCTGAAGATGTTACAATTACGGGCGGTGTCACCTTTAAATCTTCGGCGTGATTGATGCGGCCAACTTGAGCAAGCAGTGCTTGAGAGAGTGTTGCATCAAGGGCTAAATAGGGACCATTGTTTGATGTCGACATTGCTCGACGCAGTTGCGATTCTAAGTCTGGTTCGACGATATAGCTGGCAATGAAATTTGTTTCATCGGCGAAATGCATACAGATTTGACGGCGTAACGCGTGCCGTGCTGTTTCCACCATTACTTCGGTTCCGCCTTGTTTTAGGGTGGATTGAAGTAAGCCCTCAAACAGAACGCGGCGGGCATAGATGGGCACGTTTTCTGAAACCAATTGGCGAATAACTTCAAGCAATTGTGTTGCATTAAGTGAGGAAGATACTTGCCCTGCCAGTTCTGGCTGTTCTTGTTGAAGCAGTTGAAGAATGTGCTGAACTTGTTGAAATCCGATGATTTGTTGGGCATTTGCGGCCAGAAAATAAGTTGTGACATCAATCATCGTGGTTGTTAGGTCAAGCACTTGGACATCGGCTTCGTGCAATTTTTCAATCTCACTTGCTTCAACCCACCATGCTGATCGGATCGGCCACTCTTGTTCTAAGGGGCTTGCTGTAACTTTGATTAGATCGAGCACTTCTTTTTCACACACGGCAATGATGTGGTCAGGAAGCATGCTGGTTGAGAACACAGGCACACCTTCGACAACAACTTCAAATTGATAAGGCTCGAGGTGGGCTTTTTCTGTGAAGCCAAACTCTGGCAAAAATTGCCCCATTTTATGTTCAAGCATTAACAAAGAGTTTTTACGACGAAGGGCAAACGTTTCTTTATCGATTATTTGGAATAGTTTTGAGCCTGTGTTGATACTTACAATATCAGTTGGTTTA
>JAMOMM010000512.1 GCA_027067085.1 Hyphomicrobiales bacterium | reverse complement strand
TTTTGCTGGCGCAAATAACACTTCGCATTTAGGCCCAAGCATCTCATATGATGAAGCATGCTCAGGGCTCGTAATCACAACGATACGCTTTACATTTTTTTCACCAGCCATCGCTGCTGTTAGCAGCGCTGCTTGGTTACTTTCACAACATTGATCCACAATAACACAATCCACAACATTGGCGCGCACCATTGCTATTGCTTCGGCAACACCAGTTGCCGCGTGCAAACCAATATCCATATCAACGCGAGACAGGATATGTTCCATAGACTCAGGCTTTGGCCCGACATACAGAACTTTAAATCGCTGCTCAGATTGATTTTGGAGAGAATCATTGTGGAAAGTGGTCATGGAGTTGTTACACCTCCATCCATCTCAGGCTTTGCTTTCTTTTTCGCCCCACCACGAGTTTCCCAAGATGTTGTACCCAATGTCGCCAAGCCAAGCGGCGTCATCGTTAGGTACATCACAGGAAAAACAATCACGATTGCTAAAAACCAAATGCCCGATGTTTGAGCAAATTGGGGTAGTTTATGTTTATGAAGCTCATAAGCCACGGCAAAAACCGTAACCAACAACGCATGCTCAATCATCGGCAGGACAAACCCCAGACGCACAACTTGAGCGACAAGGAACAATGGATAAAAGAACAGCAACAAACTGATCGAAACATAGTGAACAAGAACCAAAGGATGGAACTTGTGCAAATGCGGCAATGCGGTAATGAAATCGATCGAGTTCGATCGACGCCAACGCAATTGTTGGCTCAAATAACCAGGCATTTTAGGCGGGGCTTTAGTATAACACCGCGCTTCAAAGCAAAGCCGTGTCTTAAAGCCACGCTCAACGAGCTTGCGAGTCAAGAAACGGTCCTCACCATACTTAACATCATCACCAAGAAACGTGCGTGTTGCCACATCGTCATCAACAGCCAACAATGCCGAGCGCTTATAAAGCGTCAAACAACCAGATAAGCACATTACATGATCGTAGGCATTTTCAACATTCTTGAGGAATTGATAGCCAACCCAATATTTAACCGCTTGCATTTTTGCCAGCCAAGTTTCATTGGCGTTCGAAACAAACACACACCCACCCACAGCATCAACGCCCGTCGCCTTCATATGGCGCACAAGATTTGCCAACGCATTTGCTTCTACAATGACATCAGAATCAACGGATAATATAAGCTCTGTATCAAGCGCTAACACTGCCTCTTTAATACCAAGGCGTTTTCCCATGTTTTGTGGGTTCTTGCGCACTTTCATCCAGTTCCAAGTACGCGAAATTTGCTGAAGATAATCAAAGGTGTCATCGGTTGAGCAATCATCAACAAACACAATCTGCAGTTTGTCTGCGGGATACTCTAGTTTGGAAAAAGATTTGGCAGTCTGAAGAACGTGATCGCCTTCATTAAACACAGGAACAACGATAGCAACAGTTGGCCACACGGCAGGGTCCGGAGAATATCCCCGTTCATTTCGCTTATCCCAGAACCTGAGCAGCGTGCCAAACACATATCTGTTCGTAAAGACGATAAGAATGAGAATCGCAAAAAGCCATTCCACTCCAATGAGCGCTGTCATTTATTTATCCGAATTCGTTTCATTACGTTCAGCACACTGATAGAAAGGCATTTGAACAAACTTAACACCGCGCTGTAATTCGCTAAAATTTGAATCAATTTTGAAACAAGACTAACAGTTACTGAATCATGTGATTCATCGTGAAACATCGCCTCATTTCGGATACGAATCTTTAACCACGTCATTAAATCATCTATATGCGGTAAGGAAATTTCAATCGAAACCTTACAAAGTAGCGGCTCCAAACAGGGAGAATAAAAATGGACTTTGGCGGCATTCGTGTTGAGGGGGAAAACCCAACACAATCACATTTAAGAGTAGTAGATAAAGAACCATACACCTTACCAGACCCACAAACGGCCAAAGTTGCCGTGCTGGGCCTAGGTTATGTTGGCTTACCATTGGTCATTGGTTTTTCAGAAAATACAAAAGCTATCGGCTTTGACATTTCAGAAAACAAATTGGCCGAATTGCGTGCAGATATTGACAGCACAGGTGAGGTTAACCCAAGTGATTTGGTTGAAGCAGATGTCAATTACACATCTAATCCAAAAGATTTGGCCCAAGCCGATGTTATCATCGTCTGCGTTCCCACCCCCGTGTCTAGTCATAACAAACCTGACTATTCTCCGTTACTGGCTGCGTCACGCACCATTGGCCAGAACATAAAAAAAGGCGCTGTGGTTGTTTTTGAAAGCACGGTAGATCCTGGCACAACAGAAAATAAATGCCAGCCGATCATTGAGCAAGTTTCAGGCTTTAAAGAAGGTATTGATTTTTACCTCGGTTATTCTCCTGAGCGCATCAACCCTGCAGACCCAACCCGCAAACTGCCTGACATTAAAAAGATTGTCGCTGGTAGTACGCCTTTGGTCACTGTATTTTTGGAAAAACTATACGCCCGCGTAATCAACGCAGGCCTGTATCCAGCTGCAAGTATTAAAGTTGCCGAAGCTGCTAAAATTTTGGAGAACACCCAACGCGATGTAAATATCGCTTTGATGAACCAAATGATGACGCTGTTTGATAAAATGGGCATTCGTTCGACTGACGTTATTGCCGCAGCAGGATCAAAATGGAATTTTCATCACTACCGCCCCGGTTTAGTGGGTGGGCATTGCATTGCCGTTGACCCTTACTTCCTCATTGATGCTGGGCGTCGCCATGGCTTACCTATGGAACTTGTTGCAGCCGCTCGCGCGGTCAACGAGCAAACCCCATATTTCATCATTGAAAAACTTGAAGAGTTATTTGAAGCAAACAACCAAAGCATTCGCGGCAAACGCGTATTGGTGCTTGGCCGCAGCTTTAAAGAAGATTGCGCCGACACACGCAACTCTAAAGCCTTTAAAATGATGGATGCAATCTGGGCGGCAGGCGCTGATGTCGATTGTTTTGATCCAGTAGCTGATGACGATCACTTTGAAGGTGGTCGCGGCACTAAAATTATCGATGATCCATTTGTTCAAGAAAAGTACGATGCAATCGTCATTACACTTGTGCATAAAGTGTTCTTGGAACAGTTTGATGTCGAGACTTTAAAAAGTTTGAGCAAGAAACATAGCCCGTTGGTTGATCTGCGTGGTGCATTTGAAAGCGATGCAATTAACGACCACTTCACCTACTGGCGACCATAAATCCGATCAACTCACGATCTGTGAATACCACTACTGGCCTTGGTTTATTAATTTAGACCAAGGCCTTTTTAGTTGCGCAAGTGACTAACAAAACAAATCCAATATAAACCAACCAAAGCAATGCTATCTGACCTAAAGCGTACAAAAAACATGTATATTGGAAGACGCAATAAACATAAAAAAGCCAGCCTAAGGAAAACTCCTTAGGCTGGCTTTTAACTTAGCCGTTTTAAGGGGTCCTCTTTAAAGCACCTCTCAAGAGTTAGTTCGGCTGTTATTTAAACGATGAGCAATCCATCTGTGAGCATTTGATCTACATCTAGGCCAAGCTTGCCATCTAAGAACACCATATCCGATAAGCCAGCGCCATCATCAACAGAAACAAGTGTGCCACCTTCAACTTCGGTAAAGACGATGGTTTCATCGGTTACAAACTCAGAAAAATCGAGCCGATCAACATGGGAAAAATCAGTAATCAAGTCTACTGCACCGCTCCCATCAAGGCCATTCCAAACAAAGGTATCAGCACCTGTGCCGCCGCTCATAATATCAGCGCCTTGGCCACCGTTAATCGTATCATGGCCTGAGCTACCATCGATAATGTCATCGCCAGCACCACCAGAAAGGTCGTCATTACCGCCGCCGCCTAAAACACGGTCATTACCATCATCACCAGACACAACATCATTGCCCGTACCGCCAGACACCACATCATCACCAGCACCGCCTGATAAAACATCATGGCCGGCATCGCCAGTAACATGGTCATCACCATTACCACCTGATGCAATATCATCGCCTGAACCACCAGCAACACGATCAACACCGTTGCCGCCAGATAAAGTATCGTTTCCAGCTTCACCCTTAATCAAGTCGTCGCCATCACCACCTTCAAGGCTGTCGTTACCAGCACCGCCAGAAACACGGTCATCACCATTGCCACCATCTACGGTATCGTTACCAGAATATGTGTAAATTCGATCATTGCCGTCACCGCCATTGACCGTGTCATCACCGCCACCAGCATTTACAACATCGGCACCTGCACCAGCTT
This sequence comes from Hyphomicrobiales bacterium, assembly GCA_027067085.1. Taxonomy (GTDB): domain Bacteria; phylum Pseudomonadota; class Alphaproteobacteria; order Rhizobiales; family Aestuariivirgaceae; genus JALWJW01. Next base: position 1,582 of record JAMOMM010000512.1, on the reverse strand, counting down.
CAATCCAATCATCGCCCGTGTCACCAAACAACGTATCATCGCCATTACCACCATCAATATGGTCATGACCAGAGCCACCGCGAATGGTGTCATTGCCATCATCGCCAAATAAGAAATCATCACCACCATCACCGCGAATGGTGTCATCTCCATTACCACCGAATACAGTATCTACGCCAGTGCCACCCTCAAGGTCATCATTTCCATCACCACCATTAATACTGTCATCGCCAGATCCACCCGATACACTATCATCGCCGCCATCGCCACTTAAGACATCATCGCCGCCATCACCTGAAATATCATCATCATCATCGCCGCCAGAAACACTGTCATTGCCAGCACCCGCATCAATGTTATCTTCGCCTTCATCACCTTCGATATAGTCGTGGCCGCTGCCACCTAAAATCTCGTCATTACCTTGACCACCTTCAATGGTGTCATTGCCAGAGCCGCCATCGACCCGATCATCACCAGCACCAGCCTCAATAACATCATCACCAGAACGACCGCTTACCCGATCATCGCCCGTACCTGCATCAACAAAATCATCGCCAGTGCCTGCATTAACAACATCATCACCAGCACCTGCATCAATATTATCATCACCAGAGCGGCCGTAAATTTCGTCATTACCGTCACCAGCAACAATCACATCATTTCCCGCACCTGCGTCTATGTGATCGTCACCTGAAAGACCAATAATTTCGTCATTAACAGGTGTCGGAGATGTACCTGATAAGGTTACATTATCAATTACGGCACCCCAATAATCAGACTCGCCAATACCTTCAAAAGTTAACTCGTTTTTGCCGTTGCCAGTTCCCTCGGTCAACATCAACGTCTCATGAAACCACTCAACTTTGCTTTCAGGCAGAACCGTTGCAACCAATTCACCATTCCAGTAAACGTTAACGCCATCAGAACCAACCGTGCGGTTGTATTCAGGCAATGCAACATCAAATTCAAGACGAAGTTCTTGGCCATCTTCTAGATGTTTAACTTTGCGAGAGATGGATACATTCTCATCCGTGGCAAGCTCAATCGCAAGACCTGACCCATTATCGGGCAAACCAAAAGTTGCCGCCGTTAGCGCAGCGTAGCCCTGTTTCGCCTTCCAACCATCTGCCTTGGTGCTTTTATCGGTATAATAACCAGAACGACCATCAGTATCGCGAAAACCCTCAAAAGCACCACTTCCATCTAAGAAGTCAATTTGATCCCCTAAAAGAACATCATTGCTTTCTGATCCAGTAATATCGACCACTTATCTCTCCTAATTTTCAATTTTTGGGCGCACGCACCCGATAATTGAAATCCATACTAAAGGGAAAAAATCAAATCTTTATCAAACTAAGGCTAGCAATTTTCGACAAACTGAAACCAGTCCGTTTACGGACAGTTAACCAATTGTTCACCAATGGCTTCAATGCTTTTCAGCACAAAAAAGGCCAGAAAGATCTCTTTCTGGCCTAATCACTACATATAATAAACTGCTTAGTTGTTATCTCTCGAAAGACCTGAGGCTAATTTTGCCAACCGAACCAAGTTTAAAAATTCCGCCCGATAACCAAATTCATCC
>JAMOMM010000511.1 GCA_027067085.1 Hyphomicrobiales bacterium | reverse complement strand
ATGCGCTTGCAAAGCCAATGAAATCACCGCCCCATCTTTATTCGCTAAAGTTGCAGAGCGTAAATCACTTAATCATTCCTCTCGGAATGCACGTGTAATTTGATCTTTAAGAGGCTGGATTAAATAACTAAGCGGCGTACGTGCTCGCGTCTGGATAAACGCTTCTGCTGGCATGCCTGGAATAAGCGTATTCTCACCCAATTGTTTAATGGCTTCCTCATCTAGTTTTAACTTCACAGCAAAATACGGCGGCATATTGTTTTGTGGTTGGGTTAGATCAGCCGACACATAAGAAACTTTAGCCTCAACTTGCGGCGTTGTGCGTTGATTAAACGCTGGAAACCGAACCATTGCTAATTGGCCAACACCAACCTGGTCAATATCTTGCGGGGTAATGCGTGCATTGATAATCAAGTTATCAAGTTCAGGTACAATAAGCATCACGGTTTCACCAGGACCAATAACCCCGCCAACCGTATGAATATTCAGCTGATGAATAAAACCTGTTTGCGGAGCCCTTATCACCATGCGGTTCAACCGCGCTGCGATAGCAATACGCCGCTCACGTGCTTCAATAATTTTCACCGATGCATCACGCAATTCACTTAAAAATTTAGTACGCGCATCATCATCTAACTGAATGATCTGCAATTTGGTTTCAGAGATTTTACTTTTAGCTTCTGCAACACGTGCAACCAGCCCACCTTTTTCTCCTTCAAGAGAAGATTTATCTCGCCGTAAAGCCAAAACCCGCGATGCTGGGACCAATCCTTTTTTAAACAGGTTTTCAAGATTGACCAATTCTTTGCTAATCAACTCCATCTGCAAATCACGAGAAGCTGCTTGTGATCTAAACCCGCCAATTTGCTCATCCAGTTGCGTAATGCGCTTATTTAATTGCGCCTGCCTGCCAATTTGAGATGCTTGCTGAACTTTCAAAAGTTTTCGCTCACCTTTTAATAGGCTTTTAATCGCGGGATCATCTTTTTGGTCTAACAAAAATTTTGGAAATGTAATGACCGTTGTTTCATCTCGCAACGCTTTTAGGCGCGCAGACAATGCCTCAAGTTCGTTCAAATTGCCGTCAATAATTGCAAGGCTAGCTTTAATTTCAGTTTCATCAAGGCGCACCAACAATGCACCTGCTTGAACCTTGTCACCATCTTTTACCAAAATTTTAGCAACAATACCGCCTTCACGATGTTGTATTTTCTTAGAGTGAGATTCAACCATCGTAACGCCCGAAGCAATAACCGCCCCTTGAATATCTGTATTCACCGACCAAAGCCCGATCGTCCCGAGCACAGCAATCAAACCCAGAAAGCCTGCTAGCTGAAAATTTTTCATAGATTTTCGAGTACTAATTTTTTTCATAACTTAGCTCTCATTTCTATCTGTTGGCGTTTGAGGTGGACGTTTATTTGGATTGTTTTTAGGGCCACGATTTGAACCAGCACCCGGTTTTGCCAATACTTTTTGCAACACTTCATCTTTGGGTCCGTATGCAATCGGTTGTCCGTCTTTGAGAACCATCAAACTATCAAGCGCAGAAATTGCACTTGGTCGATGAGCAACAATAATCACGATACTTCCACGTTTTCGAGCCTCAATAATGGCCCTTACCAAAGCAGATTCACCTTGAGCATCCAAATTTGCATTTGGCTCATCAAGAACAATCACTCGTGGATTACCATAAAGCGCCCGAGCTAGCCCAATACGCTGGCGTTGGCCAGCTGATAAGCGCACACCTTTTTCCCCGATAACAGTGTTATAACCTTCAGGGAATTTCAAAACCAACTCATGAACAATGGCTGCTTGGGCCGCCACAACAATATTTTGGGCCTCGGCCTGTGGATCAAACCGCGAAATATTTTGACCAATTGTGCCTTCAAACAACTCTACATCTTGTGACAAATAACCAAAATACTTGCCCAATTGATCGGGATCCCATTGATCGAGCGTTGCCCCATCAAGACGAACATCACCACGCAAATGAGGCCAACTACCAATCAATGCGCGCGCTAACGTTGTTTTACCAGCTCCCGTTGGACCAAGAATACCCAACCCTGCGCCCGGCTTTAGATCCAGCGTCACATTGCGAATAATTGGTGTGGGGTTGCCAGGTGCAAATGCCGTCAACCCATCGACCGTCAAATGACCTGTCGGTGTGGGTAGTTCCATATTTTTCGGCACATCAGGTGTTTTAGCCAACACATCGTCCAACCGACGCCAACCTCGCCATGCACCAATAGCTGAGCGCCAATGCGCCACAACTTGCTCAACAGGGGCAAGCGCTCGCGCCAAAATAATCGATGCAGCAATCATTGTACCAGGCGAAATTTCTTGTTGAACAGCTAGATATGCACCAAGCCCCAAAATACCCGACTGAAAAACCAATCGCAATGTTTTGGAAATACTACCCACCATCGCCCCACGGTCCGAAGCAAGTGTTTGGCTGTCCATACCTTCATACAATTTACGCCGCCAGCGGTCTCGCAAGTGGCCACGCATACCCATGACATGGGCAACTTCAAAATTACGCAATGCCTCTTGGTTCATCTCATCAGCTTTTAGGGCCGCAGCTTGGCCTTTATTCAAATGCTCGTTGGTAACGATTGAGTTGATAATCATCAAAACAGCCAACAACAAAACAGCAATCGCCGCGGCAACACCTAAGTAAAAGTGGAGAAGAAAAATAACGAAAAGATAAATTGGCACCCACGGCAAATCAAGGAATGCAAAGACCCCCGGACCCGATAAAAACATCCGTAGGCTGGCTAAATCTTTAGCAGGGCGAATGCCAACGTTTTCGGTTCGCCTTAAAGCGTGAAAACTCATCGCATAGAAAACTTTATCAGAAAGATTTTCTTCCAAAAGCCGCCCTATTCGAACCAGCAATCGTCCCCGAATATAATCTAAAAACCCAAACAACCCATAAAGTACCGCCGCCAACATACCCAGCGCGACAAGTGTTGGAATACTACCCGAAGTTAAAACCCGATCATAAATTTGCAACATAAACAAAGGACCAGTCAGCATCAAAATATTGACAAAGAAACTGAAAATAATGATTGCAAACATCGCAATCCGCCCGCCAGACATCGCTGCTCTTACTTGACCCTTTTGAGGTAATTGAGTTTGTTTCATAAAGTAAATATTTCTTCAAAATCCACAGTTCAAGTTCAACCCGACGTGAACTGATTCGCTGCGGTTTATAATTCTAACTATTTGGGGTTAATAAAGTCAGCTTTCGCAGGTTCCAGTCCAATTGGCGAATAGAAGCTGAGACCGCGCTTGCTTCCGCGTCAAGTTTAATACCTTCAATTTCCATCTTAAAGCGCTTAGCTAAATAAGCAGGATCATTCGCTGGAAGGCTAGCTCGCAAACGGCCAACATTTGCACGAGCACTTACCAGTTGTGATCTAGACATAGCTAAGCCCGACCGCGCTCTTTTATGCGCGGAAATAAGTTGCGAAATCTTCCAAAAAACACTTCCAGGCTCCAACCTATGGGCGCGCAATTTTGCAGCCAATGCGGCTTCCTCATGGCGTTTACGTGAAGGGTTAAAAGCACCCAGTTTCACTGAAACCTTTACCCCGCCAAATAAACTATCCTTTTGAACCGTTAAGCCGTTTTGCATAAGGCCATCACGCCAGCCACCCTCAAGGTTTACTGAAACCGCATCCGCACTTCTAATATTACTATTGATTTCTGCGAGGTCTTTTTCTGCCTTTACAAGTTGTTGTGCCATCTCTGCTGCATCTTGCAAATCAAACGCCACCAGACCTTGCCGTTTTGCTGCTTCTGAGGATGCTTTTGCGCCGTCAACAATAATTTGATCTACCGCCAACAATAATACAGTTGATTGATTTCGGTCCAAATTACCAATCGACAATTGACGCCGAACCTGCGCTTTTATCGATCTCATTCTAGAGCGGTTACGCGCAATGCTACGTGCCTTTTGTTTAAATCCAGCTCTTGTAAGTTTGTTAGGCGCAACAACAACAACTCTATTCAAAGCAGAATTTGCTTTGTAGCGCTGACACTTTACGCGGGCTCCCTCTTCAATCAAATGGGCGCGAGCAACGTTGACCAAATCATAGGCAACTGTCGCAGATTTGCGGCCAGAATCATTTATTTGAGCCGATACAGTTGGTGCTTTGAGGATTGTCGTTTCAGCCGCTGCATCTTCCTTTAAATAATCACACCATGGTGATGATGTTGCTACATTAGATACAGGACGATAAGCAACAAGGCTTCTCGTGGCAGGCTTTGCAGTTGGTTTTCTTTCGATCACCCGACTAACCAACTCCGTCATGGCACTTGCCCGCTTTGAAGCAGGTTCAATAGCTTGCAAATTCGAAACACTTGATGTTTGCACATTAGCGATACCAAGACCTGCAACGTCACCATTCAAGCTGGAACATGCACTAAGCAAAAGCCCGCTGACAACACCAATGACACCTTGCCTAATCTTAGAAAAATAGTGGTGGTCTACCAACATGGAGTACCTCCTTTTTTGCCGCTTCTGGGCTTAACAAAATGGCTTCTACAAAAATGCCGCGAATATTTTTACCAAAGAATGGGTGAACAGAAACCGCTTCACCAGCAATCGCTTTGCCCGTGTAACCAACTTTCTCACACCATAAAATACCCAAACTACAAGCATAAAGCGGTTCATCTGGTTTGAAGTTTGCAGCGTTCACATACGGCACAAATAACACCACGACAGGTGCTTTAGATGCCCGCGCCAGAGGTGTTGCCGAAACTTCGGCGATACCGCGATTAATGATCGTGCTATTCTTGCGTAACAGCGACAAACGTTCTCGATGAGAATTCAGTTCAATTTGAGCATTTTTTAGCGTTGTTTTGACCGTCACAATTTGATTGGCCAGCGCTACAAATTCCACATTTGCAGATTTCATTTTCACAAAATCAGATTCTTGTATTTGTTTACGCATTGATTCAAGCATCAAAATACTTTGGCGCGTTTTGGACGATTCACGGCGCTGAGTAGCTATTTCAGACTCGACACCATTTGCCCGCTGGCGCAATTCAAGAATGCCCAACATTTTTGAATTGTACACATGGCGATTGATAAGCCGTTCATTAAACTTCTTTTGCAAAGCCCGTTGCGCTCCGCTTTTACCAAGAGCTCGTTTCATTTCGCGGCGCAATCCCACAAGCCTTTTGACTTGCAATTTCAAATCTTTCTGTAAAATCAAACGCTGTTCAATCTCACCGTCAACAATTGTAGCGACTAACGACGTTAAAACTCGAGCATCACTAACCGCCCGTTTTGCTTGCAAAGTTTCTCGTTGCTCTTTCGAAATTCGTTGCTTGATTAAGTTTCCTTTGACCCGCATATCACCAATTTGGCGCTCAGTTTTAGCAACCAGATCATGGCCTTTTGATAAGGTAAGCGGTGCGCTCCAATCACTTGAAACCATGAAGAACACAATCATTATACCGTAAGAGACAAAAACGCTAAACAACGCCGCCAATAAGACCAGCGCCGTGTTTTTATATATAAACGAAACGATTGGAATTGCCGCACGAGATAAATTGAATTTCGGCAACGTTAAACCAGAAAACAACAACTTGCTTATTGTGAGTTTTTCTTTCCAACTTGGACGCTTGGTTTTACCACTTGGTTGCGTGAATTGACGTGCTAAAACCGCATCAAGAATAACAACGGGTTTTGCTGGCGCAAATAACACTTCGCATTTAGGCCCAAGCATCTCATATGATGAAGCATGCTCAGGGCTCGTAATCACAACGATACGCTTTACATTTTTTTCACCAGCCATCGCTGCTGTTAGCAGTGCTGCTTGGTTACTTTCACAACATTGATCCACAATAACACAATCCAC
>JAMOMM010000510.1 GCA_027067085.1 Hyphomicrobiales bacterium | reverse complement strand
TCTACCACCACGATCACCTCGATCACCACGCCCGCCGCGATCATCACGACCACCACGTGGACTAGGGGCATGATCGAGCAACTCTTCTGGTGCTGATTTACCTTTGCGATACAAACGGCCAAAAGCAGCAGCAACTTGTTCAGGCCCATGTTTCTCTAGCAATTCAGTAACAAAAACCTGTTCATCATCGGTCAATGGCATTTCCAACATTGGATCTTCCATCACCCGCTCATTATCACGTTTGAGCACATCTTCAACTGTAGGTGGCTTGCCCCAATCAGCCGTAATTTTTGCACTTTTCAATAGCCGTTCAGTACGCCGCTGAGCGCTATAAGGAACGATCAGTGCACTGGTGCCTTTACGCCCAGCACGGCCCGTACGGCCAGAACGGTGCAACAAAGATTCAGCATTTTTGGGCAAGTCGGCATGAATAACCAACTCAAGATTTGGCAAATCAATACCGCGCGCGGCAACATCTGTGGCGATACAAACTTGTGCGCGACCATCACGCATGGCTTGCAATGCGTGGCTACGTTCATTCTGACTCAATTCACCAGAAAGCGCCACCACAGAAAATCCACGGTTGGCAAAGCGACTGGTCAAATGGTTGACAGCAACACGCGTGTTGCAAAACACAATCGCATTTTTAGCTTCATAAAATCGCAAAATATTGACGATAGCATTTTGCGTGTCATTCGGTGCCAAAGTATAAGCCTTGTACTGAATATCTACATGTTGCTTAGTATCAGATACAGTTTTCACCCGAACTGCATCACGTTGATAACGTTTTGCGAGTGCACCAATACCGCGTGGTACTGTTGCAGAAAACATCAATGTACGGCGGCTTTTGGGCGATGCATCAAGAATATATTCAAGATCATCACGAAAACCCATATCAAGCATTTCATCAGCTTCATCAAGCACCACAACGCGCATTTGCGAAAGATCAAGCGATCCACGCTCAACATGGTCACGCAAGCGACCCGGTGTTCCCACAACAATATGAACACCGCGATTAAGGTCACGCCGTTCGGTCCGCATATCCATACCGCCAACACAAGACGAAATTGAAACGCCGGTCATCTCATAAAGCCATTCAAGCTCGCGTTTCACCTGCAACGCCAATTCACGCGTTGGCGCAATGGCCAATGCCATGGGTAAATCAGCGCGATCAAATTTATCCTTACCCTCAAGCAAAGTTGGCGCAAACGCCATACCAAAAGCAACTGTTTTGCCCGAACCTGTTTGGGCTGAAACAAGCATATCTTTTTCAGCCAATTCTGGCTCAATAACTGCTTTTTGAACGGGGGTTAATTCTTCATAGCCGCGCTTTTCTAGCGCTGCATTTAGCGCTGGAACTACACCATCAAAACTGGTCATATCATGTCTTTCTGAAACCATACAATGCCGCGATAAACAACTGAAAAACAGATCGCAGCTCAATGCCGTTCGATTTTCAAACGACAAACTTAATAATAAAGTCCCTCCTTTAACGCTAAGCAACTCAAATGTACAGTACCCATACTTAGCAAAGTTAATTCAAAGGCCAATAAAAAAGCCCCTTTCGGCAATGAAAGAGGCTTAAATTTGTTTTAATCGCTTACACCGTCAATAACGCGGTTACTTCGATTGTTTAAAAGTTAGTACGGGCGCGCAACATGCCAAACACCTTTAACACCATCACCAGAGGTTTGACCAGCTTTCGTATCTTTAAACCAAGTATAGAGTGGCTTGCCTCTATAGGCCCATTGCAAGCCACCGTTTTGGCGTTCGATAACCGAATAATCACCAGCCATCATGCCCTTTGTTTTAGCTTTCAATGGTGGCCATTTTTTCGCGCAACCACCATTGCAATTTGATACACCAGAGGCATCTTTATCAAAGGTGTAAAGAGTGTAACCTTTTGGATTAGTAAATAAAACTTTGCCACTCACAACAGCTTTCTTAACGGCTATGGTTTTATGGGCAGCAGCATTTACACCTGCCGACAAAGAAACCGTTGCAACCATAGCAAGGCCAAGAAAAATTCCAGTAGGTTTGAACATAAAAAACTCCGTGTTTTGTTCAGTGTTTGTTTTGGCGATGATCAACGCTTTCAAACAGTAAACACCCCAGTTCAAAAATTATTCAAACCAGCTCAAAGTTTTTTCAAATTATATAAAAATTCTTTCGACAAACCACCACGCTGCAATAACCGCGATGATGAGCGAAGCAGGAATTGTGATGTATTTTCGATAATAAGGTTTTTGACCAAACCAAAACCCAACAAGCAAAAAGCAACCAGCAATAACGACCAACTGGCCAACTTCAACACCAATGTTAAACCCAATCAATCCAACAACAAAGTTTGATTGTTGCAGCCCAAGTTCTGAAAGCACGCTCGCGAACCCTAAACCGTGCAGCAAGCCAAATAGGAAGACAATCACTGGTCGCCATTTATTCAGCTTCGCCGTAAAAATATTCTCAACCGCCACATAAACAATCGAAGCAGCAATCAAAGGCTCAACGATTGCTGAAGGCGCAGAAATAAAGCCTGTCATTGCAAGGCCCAAAGTTATGGTGTGAGCTAGAGTAAAACTACTCACCTGCCACAACAAACTCGACAATCGTGTACTAAGCAAAAACAACCCAACCACAAACAATATATGATCGAGACCTTTGGGGACAATATGTTCAAAACCAAGTTCGATATACTGAACAAACACTTCAAATTTTCCAAGTGATACTAAGTTTTTAATATCGATACTTTTACTAGGCTCTCCAGCCTTCACCAAACCAGCAAACACGGTTTTTGTTTCGCTACCAGTTCCGCTTTTACTTTGGTCAATGCCTTTTACGCGAACAATACTATTTCCAAGTGCCTTATTCATCTGCCAAGTCACTTGTTGAGCGCCACGAGGCAAAACACCTGACAACCTTAAAACACTTGAGCGGGATAGCTTCACATTCCCAACTTTAGAAACATCAACACCCGTGATCGACAAAACAACACTTTGGCCATCTGAAACCAGTTGGATTGCCTTTAGAAATGCCTGTTTTTGCTTATCAAACACGCGCGATAATTGCTGACTGGAAAGTTGACGCAACTGATTATATTTACCCGCATTTTTTGATTCAGAAGTATCCTTATGTTCAGGACCAATCTCAGCAATAACCGCTTCAAGGTTAAGCCTGATCTGGATATTGATTTTCCCATTATCTCTGATCTCTAGGTCAATAATATTCGGGCGAATTTCATGAGCATTTGCACCACCCATTCCCAGTTGCAGCAATAACAAACTTGTGACAAATATTTTCAAAAATGTTTTGACAACGCGGCCCACAATGGTCTCCAAACGATACTTAATGAGAACTCAAATGCCTACAGATATTAGGTTTAGGATACAAGATGGATTTACAAAATCATTATCACAAACTATTTATTATATTGATTTCATTGGCTCTTTCAGCACCTGCATACGCCCATGAAATGTGGATCGAGCCACTTGAGGCATCCGCAAAAGCCAAAACAAAAATTACAGCCCACCTACGCGTCGGCCAAGACTTTAATGGCGAAGCGATGTATTACCTACCAAGAAACTTACAAAAACTTGGCATCTCAGATGCCACTGGAGATAGAAAAATCGTTCGCGTCATCGGCGACTTTCCAGTCTTTGAGCAAAGCCCAAAAAGCGACGGCTTGCAAATTCTATACTACCTATCTCGCGCTACTAAAATCACTTACAAAACTTCCGAAAAGTTTCAAAAATTTCTCCAAAACGTCGGCCTTGATTGGGTATTTGGCGCGCACCAAAAAGCAGGTTTTCCTAATGTAAATTTTTCAGAAACTTACGTGCGTTATGCCAAAGCCTTAATGAACCGCGGCACACCATCAGGGCAAGACAAAAAAATTGGCCTGATGTTTGAAATAATCGCGCAAGAAAACCCTTATCAACTCAAGCTAAAAGACGGATCAGGCCAGCTAAGAGTTCAGCTCATTTGGCAAGACAAACCTCTGGCAAAAGCCCAAATTTCAATTTTTGAAAAACCTTTAATAAACGTTGCCACAACAGATAATTCAGACCAACAGGACTACCAAGACTCCACCCTGACAAAACTACGTACTAACGCCAATGGTTTTTTGCTCATACCTGTAAAAGCCAACAAAACTTATATGCTCAACTCGGTTCAAATGACCCGTGGAAATTCAGATACTGATGTCATTTGGAATAGCCACTGGGCCTCTCTGACTTTTTCAATTTTACCCTAAAGTGCGTCGCGTTGAGTTGAATTCAACTCAACGCGTCACGCGCTAATTAGCGCAAATGGCGATGGCGGTGCGCGTAAGATCCTTCGGCCATAAGGGCATCAAATAATTCATCAACCAAGTGAGATCGCGGGTTATCTTTGCGTTGTGAAATACCCAATTCGCGAGACAGAGGTGGCGAACCAAAACCAACGTGTTTCAAGTTATCAGGAAACGGGCGAGCAATATTGCGCCACGGCACAATCGACACGCCAAGACCATTAGCCACCAAACCAAAAACCCCATCCAACGTGTCCACATCCATCGTCGTTGTGACATCTATATTGCGCCGCGACAACTCTGCATCAATCAGCCTCCCCACCCACGCATAGCGCTCAAAGCGAATATAAGGGTGACTGCACAGCAACGTTTCATCATCACTAAGCTCAACATCAGGTGGCACAATCACCGCCAAAGGCTCACTACAATAGGTTTTCCATTGCAATTGCGGTGTCATCATTTCGGGCAGCACCGTTAATGCTGCATCCAACGTACCCTTTTTGAGCATATCGTCCAACTCATGCGATAAGCCCGTTGTTAGCTTAATCCGCAGCTGGGGTTGGGTTTTGCGAAGTCGCTTCAATGCCCCTGGCAACACTCCCGACACCACGGTTGGAATAACCCCCAATTGCAAAACACCGCTCAAAGCATCTTGGGTCATTTTTTCGGTCAGACGTTCCCAACTTAATACCGCCTCACGCGCGCGCCCTGCAAATTGCATCCCATCTTTGGTTAGTTGAGGCGGGCGCTTTGTACGGTCAAAAAGAGCAATCCCAAACTCCTCTTCCAACGCTTTGATCTGCAAACTAACCCCTGAAGTTGATAAACCGATCACTTGCGCTGCTGCCGCAAATCCACGATTATCAATAATCGACAAGAAGGTTTTTAGTGTTTTTACGTCCATTACTCCGAACCTAACGTTGACAAATTAAAAACATTGCAAAAGTCATATTTAAGTACACAAAACTTAAAACTGTTGCAATGTCAAAAATGCTCAAAGTCAAAATTCGACCCACTGCTTGTCGATGGCGACATCCATGGCAATTCATTGTTTGATGAAAACAACAAACAAATCACCAAAGGTTTCGACAAACTATACGAAGGCTTAAAAAAACCCGCCCTTTCTCGCTACGGCGAAACCGATGACCGTAAAGACGAGCTAATTTAAGTATTTCCCTATTTCACCTGAATTGATTTCAAATAAACCATCAGGCCATCCAAGCGTTTGTTGACTTGTTTTTCTACTTCGCGTTGTTCTTCTTGCAGCAACCCACCTGCTGTTGCTTGCAGAGCAAACCAACGCCCCCAAACGGGCATTTGAGAGTTCCCGTGCGCTCTTGGCATTGAGCGCCCATCAATATATGCTTTTAACCAATTGCGATCAAAAGAACCGTGCTGCTTTTCAATAAGCGTTAAGTTTGCAGGCTTTGTTGCCAACTCTAATGCAACTGGCCCATCGCCCACACCACTTGGCCCATGGCAAGGTGCGCAATATTCTAAAAAGTCTTTTTGACCACTTAAATTTGGCGCATCAGAAGCAGCACTGGCAGAAGAAGCCGCAAGGCCGATCCCAAACAAAGTATATAGAACCAAGCCAGAAAATACTTTTCTCGAAAAC
>JAMOMM010000509.1 GCA_027067085.1 Hyphomicrobiales bacterium | reverse complement strand
TGTCAACCTCACCCGCCGCGTCCTTAACCGTAATTTTCTAAAACTAGGGCCGACTGGCCCTCGGCGCTTATGCGCCGCCGTCATGTCGAAGACATGCATACGCATGATGCGGAGCACACGAGCAAAGCGAGTTAGCGTGAGCGAAAATCCAAACCCTCTCCGCAGTCCCCTGCCACAATCTCCACCTTCACCCAATATGACCGCAATCATATGTACCAACCTCAAAACATTCTAAACCACTATAAATTGATAGACCCACAATGGCAGGTAAGGAATAAACGATATGAGTAAAGTATTCGGATTTGGGCAAGCGATGCCAGATTACAATGTACCCGTTCTAAACGAACGCGAAGTGCGCGCGGCGGTGGGTATTTTATTCTTCTTTGCACTCGTATCATTTATGAATTCTTGGCTATTGGGTGATTTTCGCCTGACACGTATTTTCGTCACCGCATTCTTAATTGATTTTTCCATTCGCATTGTCATCAACCCTAAATTTGCTCCCAGCATGATCCTAGCCCGTTTTGCCACTCGCAAGCAAAATCCAGAATGGGTTGGGGCACCACAAAAGCGTTTTGCTTGGGCCTTTGCCCTTGGCCTTGCATTAGTAATGTTTTATCTCATCGTTCTAAACAGCACGATTGGCCCCATCAATTTAATTATCTGCGGCACATGCCTCACTTTAATGTTTTTTGAATCCGCCTTTGGCAATTGTCTGGCATGCAAAGTCTATAATGCCTTTTCCAAACAACAAGCCCAATATTGCCCAGGTGGTGTTTGCGAAGTCCCTGCCCTCCACACCAGCCAAAGTGTCGGCCTTATAGGCGGTGCCATTGTAGTAGTTTTTGTTGGGCTCATCGGTTTCACATCAAACCATTTCTTTCCTACTGCACCGGCCGTTGTTACCGCAAAAGCCACAACACCAGCTTCAAAAGCAACAGATGGTAAATGCACCCCACCATGGTGGGCTATCGCCATTGGTCACAAAGAAAAATGGAAATTGCATAACAATTGCAAATAAGTTTTGAAAAAATGGTGGGCGATACAAGTTTCGAACTTGTGACCCCTTCGATGTCACCGAAGTGCTCTACCACTGAGCTAATCGCCCGCCTTGTCGCTGTGCAAATCTCCAAACTGGATTGCCGCGCGAAAGTCGTGAGGGTGTATATCGCGAACAGCTTTGGTTCGCAAGTCTTGAAACAGCTAATTTTTTAGAAAACGTTAAGCGGCCATCATTTTTTCAACTTCAGCCACAAGATCTTTCAGGTGAAAAGGTTTCGACAAAACCTTAGCATCTTGCGGGGCTTGCGAGTCTGGATGCAACGCCACGGCAGCAAAACCGGTGATAAACATCACCTTCATTTTAGGGTCAAGTTCAGAGGCACGCCGCGCCAACTCAATACCATCCATTTCAGGCATCACAATATCGGTCAGCAACAAATCAACCGATGTTGATTTAAGCGCCTCAAAGGCACTGGCCCCCTCTTCATAGGAAATCACATCATGGCCTGCTTTTTCAAGCGCCCGTTCCAAAAACCGGCGCATATCACCGTCATCTTCAGCCAATAAAATCTTTACCATCTATCCCTCAATGTTCGAAAAATGTTTTTCCGACCCGCTCTCTTGTCATAAACTAACGATAATAAGGCCAAACTGTAAAGATTAACTTATGATCTGGCATTACCCCCTCTGGTTTTTTCCACCAAATTATGAACAATACAAATATGGCTACACTAAACCCCATATTATCAGACTTTGAGCTGCACCAACCAAAACAACAACATTTTCCCGTTGTGTTCAACTCACCCCATTCGGGCCGAAATTATCCAACAGATTTTATCGCCGCATCAAATCTAAACGAAAAAGCATTGCGCAGTTCTGAAGATTTTTTGGTCGATGAATTGTTTGCAGGCATTCCAGCCCTGAGCTGTCCGCTGCTCAAAGCCAACTTTCCCCGCGCCTTTTTAGACGTAAACCGCGAACCTTGGGAACTTGACCCAAAAATGTTCAGCGATAAGCTTCCCGGGTTTGTCACAACAAACTCCATTCGTATTGCAGGCGGCCTTGGCACCATCGCGCGAAAGGTAAGCGAGCGGCAAAATATTTACCGCGATAAGCTCACTTTTGAACACGCCCAAACTCGGATCAACCGCTATTACTTTCCCTATCATGCCGCCCTTAAACAATGCATCAAAGACACCCACAAAAAATTTGGCCAAGTTTTACTGATAGATTGCCACTCTATGCCCTCAAGTGTTGGTGGATTTTTCTCACGCCAAAAAATCAAACCAGACATAATATTGGGGGATCGCTTTGGTGCTTCTTGCGAAGGCCAATTCGTTGATCGGTTAGAGAATTTATTTTCGCGCGCTGGCTTAAATGTTGCCCGTAACCGACCTTATGCTGGAGGCTACATCACGGCGCAATATGGCCGCCCTCATCGCGCTGTTCACGCCATTCAAGTGGAAATAAACCGCGGACTCTATATGAACGAAAAAACCCTTACTCGCGCCCAAGGGTTTGATAAATTACAAGACCAACTGACAAATGTTTTTGCAACTTTTATGGCAGAGGCTTTTCCATCAACAGCCTTAGCGGCTGAATAAATCAAACGAAAACAGCCCCATACCAACCCTAAGGCACCTTTTAGGCACTTTAATGCAATCGGCGACGATCAAACTCTCGTGTAAGGCTTGATAAATCAGCCAATGGCCATTGCTGGTCAAGTTCGTTATATCGCGTCGTCGTTACAATATCGATGGCATCAAATCCCGTTGCCAAATCCTGCTCGCCCAACAAGGCTTCAACGAGATTTACGCCCATATAAGCCGCTTCCTCTTCAATCTCATCTTCTTCGCTTTCCACGACTAAAAGCAAAATCGTTTCTTTTTCCATTTTCAATATTGAATACTGGATAGACCCTGGACCAACTTCACCGTCTTGCGTGCGAATTTCAAAATCATCAGCAAGGCCCACCGCGCGCGGCTTCAATGCCATAATCTTCCAACCCTCAAAATCAGGCGCCTCATCAATCAGCTGATGAGCACTTTCAAAAGCCTCAACATTGCCTTCTGCTGTCACAATTAGCTCGATCTCGCCTTCTGGTGAAAACCCGCAATAGGGAAACAAACGTTGGTCGTACTCGTGCAGATGCACCATCATCTCATCCAACACTCTTTCTACCCGTGAAAAAGCTTGTTGATTGCTTGGGTCATCTTCCAGTTCGTTATTAACATCGTTAAATTCATCGACTAAAATTTGCTGGTTTTGGGAAAACCAATCCCAAAAAACAACTGCCGCTTGATTTACATCTTCATCAGCCATGGCTGAAACTCTCCTAAAAATTTGCAACTGTCATACCCCTGATTGTCACAAAAATAAAGCCCGACTGTGCGCGAAAGGCACAGTCAGGCTAAATGCAGAGGAACTTCTTCGGTTAGCCGCGTTTAAGCTGCTTTTTTGCTTTCAATTACTTTTTGCTTTTTAGGCGTATTAATCGAAATTGTCCGCGGCTTCATTGCTTCGGGAATTTCGCGTTTCAACGAAACATGAAGCAAACCATTTTCCATATCTGCGCCAACAACTTTCATATGATCTGCCAATTGAAATTGACGTTCAAAGTTACGTGCGGCGATACCGCGATGAAGAAATTCTTTATCTTCATCAACAACGGTTTCTTGCGAACCAGAAATACGCAAGGCATTTTCTTTGACTTCAATTTCAAGCTCATCTTTGCCAAAACCTGCTACGGCCATGGTAATACGATAATCATCATCAGAAAGACGTTCGATATTGTAGGGAGGATACGCAGGGGTATCAAACTCATGAGCCTCGCCTAACATATCGGCAAGACGGTCAAAACCTACTGTTGAACGGTATAGTGGTGTTAAATCAAACATAGCAATCATTCTCCTATAAGCAATGTGCAAAATTTTGTCTGCCATTATGGCCAGACAATTGGTTTAGTCTTATGTGAAACCCACTCAGTGGCGTCTCACCAATTATAGATAGGGAGCGATTTTTTAGGTTCAAGGATTTTATTGAAAAATTTTGTACAAGCCAAAATTTACAGCAATCATCCTAATCATCACGCCCTAAAATAACGGCGAAAGACAACATCCGCAATCGACCACTATAATGAGCAACCAAAACCAATGCCCACAATTTGCCTAATTTTGCCTATAATCATATAACAAGAGTGGGCAACTTTAGAATCAGGAGACGGTCCCGTGGGCTACGGCAATAAAATTATCGGTGCAATCACCCTTTTTTCGGCAACACTTATTTCAGCGACCATCAGCACATCTTCGGCATCACCTTATATCCAACTCGCCCAAGGCGCGACGGTCTATGGCCCCGATGGCCGAGTTTATAAAGTTGATGAAAACGCCCGTCGAAACAACCAATCTTATATTGATGAAGAACGCAGAAATCGCCGCATTCGTCGTCAAATTCGCCGTGAAAACCGTGCCCGCAGTCGCGCTAGAGCACGCGCTGAACGCCAACGCTTGTACGATGTACGCCGCCGCGAAAACGGGGGTTATGTCCAAAAGTATGATTATTATGGCAACCCCATTATTCAACCAAACCGAAAACGCGGGTACACTCCTTATCCGACCTATAAACAACCGCGCAAAGCCCGCGAGCGGGTAAAATTGGTATATGTTCCAATTCCACGCGCCAAGCCTTATCACCTAGCCAAACCTAATCGCGTAATTGCACAAAACCCCACATCACCAAATGCTGTGCCCACAATTCCGACAGTAACAGCACCCCCAACAGTCATTGCGCCAAAAGTGATAAAAACAGCAACGGCTCCAATTGAGCAATCAAAAAAGGTTGTTGCCAAACCTACTGCAGAAGTTGCGACCTTACCTAAGATCGAGATTGAAACGCAACCCAATCCATCTTCATCAAAACCTTCAACAAACCCACCAGTTGAGGTTGAAAAGCCCGCTGAGAAATCTATTGAGAAAAAAGTTGTTGAAGCACCTAAGGTTGAAACAAAAAAACCTGAAAAGAAAATCAAGTACACCACATTTTCAGAAACTTTACGCAAAATCAGAGAACGCAATGCGGCTAAAAAGAAGCTTGAGCAAAAGAACAACGTGAAAGTTGTGAAATCTGCAGAAAAACCAGCAGCAAATAAACCAAAAACAAAACCCGTTGAAACCAAGCCAGTTAAAATCAAACAGGTCGAAACCAAACCAATTAAAATCAAAAAAGTTGCGTCTCTGGAGCCTACAAAAAAGCCACAACCAACAAAACTTGCGCCTGAACCAAAAACAAAACAAATTGAAATTATCACCCAAAAGCCCGTTATCGAAGAAGCCCCAAAACCTGCGGCCAACCAAATAAGCTGCAAAAAGGCACAAAAAATTATTATCGATTATGGATTTTCAGACGTGACGAAAATCAACTGCAAAGGCAAGGATTACAATTTCCGCGCCAAGCGTGATGGCACCCCGTTTAAAATCACTTTGTCGGCCTTAAGCGGTGAATTAACGAAAGTTCTGCGTCAAAAATAACCTAAATTTGACCAACGTAAACTTCCTAATCCTCGCCAATCCTTGTTTGCCTACTTGAACGTGCCTCCTTAGCTGTTATAAACACAGCCGAGGGGCGCTATTTTTAGCGCAGCACACTAGAGCGTTTCATGTTTTGTTTGAATCACAAACAGGACATGAAACGCCGTAGTTTCCATCACTTAAATAGGTCGTTCTAGGCCAATGAAAACATGAATGACTCTAATATCGAGACACCAATGACACTGGCAACGGGCACAGAACATTCAGTACCGCCAAGCTTGCAAAAAGGCTTGCGGACAGGAATGATAAAAGCAAAAGATGGCGCAAACCTGCGCTATGCTATTTGTTGTGACACCGCAGGTACGCGCGGCACGGTTTGCCTG
>JAMOMM010000508.1 GCA_027067085.1 Hyphomicrobiales bacterium | reverse complement strand
GTTTAAGCGATTGGCCATAAAGTGTGTGCAAAATGGCATGGCCTGTACGGTCTGCTGCAGCACACGTGCGTTGAGCGGCTGGGCCTTCGCCAAATTTGGTGGTCATGCCGCCAAAAGCGCGTTGGTAGATTTCACCCTTTTCGGTACGTGAAAAAGGTACACCCCAATGTTCAAGTTCAAACACAGCCTGTGGTGCTTCGCGTGCGAGATACTCAATCGCGTCTTGATCGCCCAACCAGTCAGAGCCTTTAACACTGTCATACATATGCCAGCGCCAATTATCTTCACCCATATTGCCCAGTGATGCAGCGATGCCGCCTTGGGCTGCAACAGTGTGAGAACGGGTTGGAAATACTTTTGAGATACAAGCGGTTTTAAGGCCTGCTTGAGCACAGCCCACAACAGCGCGAAGACCAGCGCCACCAGCGCCAACAACGATTACATCAAAGGTGTGGTCGATGATGTCATAGGTGCGACCTGAAACTTCAATGGTTTTTGCTGCGCCAAATGAATCGGGAAAAGTTTGTATAGGTTTTTTAGCCATTGTTTTAGGCTCCGAAACTGATTTTTAAAATGGCAAAAATCGACACTAAAGCGATGAGTGCACAAAACATGATGTTGCCAATGACAAAGATAATTTTTGCATTGCCGTGAGCATAGTCTTCAATCACGACCTGTATGCCAAGGCGCATATGCCAGACATATGAAATGATGGTGGCGATCAATCCAAAGGCAACGAACGGCTGCTTGATTGATGATACCACTTCGCCATGGCTTGCCCCACTAAGGGATAAGAAGAACCAAATGAGAAATAACGTTAGCGGGACATTGGCAATTGCAGTTAAGCGTTGTTGCCAGAAATGGTCGGTGCCTGATTTGGCCGAACCATGATGGCGAACTTTATTTAATGGGGTGCGCATGGTCATAATCATCTTACTCCGTATGCGATGGCCCAAACCAAAAAGGTTAGAGCAATTGAAGCGATGATTGAGCCTTTGGCCATCAACTCAACCGTTTTAAGATCAAAGCCGCGGCCTGTGTCCCATAAAAAATGTTTTAGGCCGCCAAGGGTGTGATGAATGAGCGCCCATGTTGCGCCAAATAAAACAAAGCGGCCAAGCAGTGATGTTAAGATACCTTCGACAAAGTCGAAATAGGCAGGTCCAGCCGCCGCTGCAATGAGCCACCAAGCCAACAATAATGTTGCCAAAAATAAAATCACGCCAGTAATGCGATGAACGATCGACATCGTCATCGTCAGCATTGGCTTGTAAATTTGAAGGTGCGGAGAAAGAGGTCTTTTAATTTTATTTTGAGGGGTCGTGCTCATGTGTTTACCTGATTACAAACGAAATTTATGTTTGAAAAAATTGAATGGAGCTGTGAGGTAGTGCCCTGCGACATGCTATACCACTTATACGACATAATTAAAGGCCTATTTTGGTAAAATCACCCAATAGTCTAACTCTAAAATGGCGTTTTCTGTTTTATTGCTTGGGAATTGGCTGCAGCTTTGATTTTTGGTTGCGATAGTTGTGATTTTTAATGCGCCAATATCACTGCGCCCATCAATTTCAGCTTTGTCGGTTACTTGTGACCAAGCATAAACAGTGTCGCCTGCAAACAATGGTGCAATGTGGCGACCGCCATTTATAGCGCTGATGTGACAGGCATTGGAGAGGCCGTTAAATGACAGAGCGCGGGCCAGCGAAATGACATGGCCGCCATAAATTAACCGGCGACCAAAACGGCCTTGGCCCTCGGTGTGTTGATTGAAGTGCACTTTGGCGGTGTTTTGATAAAGCCGCGTTGCCATCATGTGTTCAGCTTCTTCAACCGTCATGCCATCCACATGGTCGATCTTTTCACCAACTTCATAATCACCCCAAACAAAGGGTGAACCAGAAACCGATGTATCAAAATCAATTTGGTCAACACTTGGACATGCACTTGCCAAAAACTTTGGATCAACGCTGTTTGGTAAATTGGGAATGGTTGTTTCAGGGGCGGGAGTATCGATATTACGTTTTCTCACCATGACCCAGCGGATATACTCAAGAACTGTCTCGCCCTTTTGATTGGTGCCAGTTGAACGCACATAAACCACGCCCGTTTTACCGTTTGAATTTTGTTTAAGACCGATAATTTCTGAAACAGTTTTTAATGTATCGCCGGGATAAACAGGAATGAGAAAGCGGCAATCGGCATAGCCAAGGTTTGCCACGGCATTTAAAGATATATCGGCAACAGTTTTGCCAAAGACAATGTGAAAAACCAGCATGTCATCGACGGGGCTTTGCGGATAACCGATGCGGCGGGCAAAATTGGTTGAAGACTGCAGCGCAAAGCGTGAACCATAAAGCGCTGTATATAAAGCCTGATCGCCACTTGAAATAGTGCGCGGGGTGGCGTGCACAATCGTTTGGCCGATGGAGAAATCTTCAAAGAAGTTGCCTGAATTGGTTTTTGTTTGTGGTTTTGTCATTGGATAACCCCTTCGTACTTCCCGCCGTCATCCTCGTGCTTGACACGGGGGTCCAGAGCCTCAAGTTCAGTGGTCTGATTTAATACTCTGGATCTTCGGATCAAGTACGAAGATGACGAATGTGGGGTGGTTGATGGTGCTAGTAGGCGGTTAATTGTAAGCATTTTAACCTTCCTGCTTGTGTTTAATTGCATCGGCAATGGCAATGGTTTTCTCAGCCATTTCGCAATGGAGAAGTTCGACCATGCGGCCATTAAGGTTGATGGCACCTTTGCCTTGGTTTTCAGGTTGTGAGAATGCCTCTATGATGTTTTTAGCATGCTCGATTTCATCAGCGCTTGGGGCAAAAATTTCGTTACAAGCGGCAATTTGGCCAGGGTGAATGATGGTTTTGCCGTCCATGCCAAAGTCAGCGCCTTGTAGACTTTCGACGCGCAAGCCTTCATCATTTTTAAAATCGTTATAAACCCCATCAATGATCGATATACCAGAAGCGCGCGCTGCTGCAACACAGGTCATCAACCATGGCACCATGGCATGGCGGGCGCGTAAAAGACTGGCCCCTGTTTCTTTGGCCAAATCATTGGTGCCCATGACAAAAGCTTCAAGCCCTGATGCAAATGCAATGTCTTTGGCGTTGAACATGGCCAGCGGTGTTTCCATCATCGCCCAAATGGGGATGCCGCAATTTTGCAGCGGGGCCAGGTCGTCTGGGGTGTTTACTTTAGGCACAAGGATCGCATCTGGTTTTGCTTTAATGGCGGCGGCTAAATCGTCTTTGCCCCACTGGCTCGTCAGTGAATTGATACGAATAATCAATTCCCGTTTGCCATAACCACCTTGGGCCACTGCGGTGCAAACCTGCTCGCGCGCGGTTTGTTTAACATCTGGGGCAACGGCATCTTCGAGGTCAAAAATAAAGCAATCAGCGGGCAGCGTTTTTGCTTTTTCTAGCGCGCGGGCGTTTGAGCCTGGCATATATAATACGGAGCGGCGAGGTTTGATTGACATTTAAAATTCGTCCCTAAATTTTATTGTGCATCGCAATATTTAAAATCAATATACCTGCCGCAACGCAACATGCAAGCGCGACTTTTGGGGGAGTGGTACTTTAGGCGAAGGGTGTAATAAAAACTTGACTAGGTAGTCAGTGTGCGGAAAGATTGGCTATGGGGCTGAGTTAAAATATTGGGGTTCTAAAATGAAAAACCAAATGGCTTTTAAAACTATTTTATTTGTTGGGTTAACTGCGGGCGTTCTGTTTGGGATGGGCGCGTCTTCTCGTGTTGAGGCGTATGATGCCGCTGAAAAAGTGTGCTCATTTCGCGGTACATCGTTCCAAGGTAATTCGAGACGTTACTGTTGGTCACTATCGACATTTAAACGTCGCTCTACATGGACTAAGAGAATTAAAATTTGTGGTATTACTTTATATACTGGCAGTGTTCACAACTGGCGCGATGAGCTTCGTTCTGGATTGAAACTTGCTCTTGTTAGAGGTCGCTGTAGCTCAAGCATTGGCTCGCGAAAGTGTAACGTTGTTTGCCGGTTTAAAATTAAGTAGTGGCTGAAATTTTTTGTTGATTTTGTAACTTTGTCGACTTGAAAAATTGTTGTCAGGTTTTGTTTTTGCGCGATCAAGGGGGTGCTATTTAGATGCCTGCAACCAGAAAATGTGCCCAGTGTGGGGAGCCGACATTAAAGCCAATTGAGCGTAAAATGGAAATTTATAATTCTGTTTATGCCTATAAATGTTCAAATTGTCAGCATGAAGTTGAGCTTGAGCCATATGGTAGTTTGGGTTTTCAAGTTACGTTAGGGTTTTTGTTTGCGCCTGTTGTTTGGTTTTTGTTTATGGATGACCACGGTGACTGGCCAAGCTGGAGCAATATGCCAACGCTGATTGAAGCGGGTATATTGTTGATTATTGTTTTGTTTTTTCCTGTTTTAACTTTGCTGGAGATGCGCAAACACGCACGCTATCGGTTGGTTGATAGAAATGAAGTACGAGAGCATATGGAGGTTTCTCCTACGCCACACATTGGTAAAAAGCCAATTTTATGGATTGAAAAACTGGGATTTTTTGGTGGTCTGCTTGCGCCAATAATTATTATTGTCGTTGTTCTTGGTATTGCTACAATTATAGGCTTTATCAATTTTGTTTATTTCGACGATCAATTGTTTGGATAATTTTTCGTGCGTTTTTTGTTATTTGATTTAAACATATCAGCATGAAAATTACCAAACACGCGATTGCCGAAGCATTCGAACAGATCACCCCTTTTATTCGCCGTACACCGGTCATCGATATTGAAATCGATGGTTTAGATGCGCCCATTGTTTTGAAGCTGGAGCAATTGCAACACTCTGGCTCTTTCAAAGTGCGCGGGGCGTTTGCGTCTTTGCTTGGTGTTGATGTGGCGAGGGCAAAGGTTCCAAGTGCTGGCGTTGCGGCGGCATCGGGTGGCAATCATGGCGCGGCGGTGGCTTATGTGGCGGGAGTGCTAAATATTCCTGCTAAAATTTTCGTGCCGCAAATTAGTGCGCCTGCAAAAATTGCTAAAATCAAATCTTACGGTGCTGATGTGGTGGTGGATGGTGAAAACTATGGCGCGGCACTGGCCAATTGTGATGCCTATATTGAGCAGACGGGCGCGATGTCTTTGCATGCCTATGATGCACCGCGCACGATTATCGGGCAAGGAACATTAGCGGCTGAATTTGAAACCCAAGTGCTAGCCCATAAACTTGGCAGTGTTGACAGCGTGTTGATGGCGGTTGGCGGCGGTGGGCTGATTGGCGGGGCAGCGGCTTGGTATCAAAGCGCGGTCAATCTGGTTGGTGTTGAATCGCAAGGTTGTCCGACACTGCATAATGCGCTTGAGGCTGGAGAGCGGGTGAGGATTACCCCATCTGGTTTGGCGGCAGATAGTTTGGGTGCTTCGGTGATTGGGGAATTGAGTTTCCCCTTGGCGCAGGAATATGTATCTAGTGTGAAATTGGTCAGCGATGATGACATTGCCCGAGCGCAAAAATACTTGTGGGAGCATTTGCGATTGGTGAGCGAACCGGGCGGGGCAACGGCTTTTGCCGCAGTGTTGTCTGGCGCTTATCAACCACAAGCTGATGAGCGGGTTGGGGTTGTGGTGTGTGGGAGCAATACGGATTTGGGAAGTTTTGGGGAAAGTATTGATGGATAAAGATAATAAAACAACTGAATGGCCGCGCGGTTCAATTGCTTATGAAGTGTTGCGGTTTGTTTTGTTTGCATGGTTTAAAATGGTTGGCTGGAATGTTGCAGACCCTTTGCCAGAAGGCAAAAAGTTTGTGATTATCGCCGCGCCCCATACCAGTAATTGGGATTTTCCGTTTATGCTGGCAGCGGCTATGTACTGGCGCGTACCTGTGCGTTGGTTAGGTAAAGATGCGATCTTTAAGCCTGCTTTTGTTGGCGTGATTGCG
>JAMOMM010000507.1 GCA_027067085.1 Hyphomicrobiales bacterium | reverse complement strand
CGCCAAATAACCATCTCAAGCTTGACAGAAAGTGCGTTAACAACGGACACGCCCACACCGTGCAAACCGCCCGAAACTTTATAAGAGTTTTGATCGAATTTACCACCCGCATGCAGCTGGGTCATAATCACTTCGGCAGCTGAAATACCTTCGCTGGAGTGAATATCGGTCGGAATGCCACGGCCATTATCTGACACCATGCACGAGCCATCGCCATTCAAGGTGACTTTGACCAAATCACAATGACCTGCCAATGCTTCATCGATAGCGTTATCAACCACTTCGTAAACCATGTGGTGCAGGCCAGAACCATCATCGGTATCGCCGATATACATGCCTGGGCGTTTGCGCACTGCATCAAGGCCTTTTAAGACTTTGATTGAATCAGCACCGTACTCTTCTGCTGGTGCCTTGCTGGCATCGTTTGATTTTGAGTTTTCGGTATCTTCTGGTTTATCTGTCATGTTTTATTTTCGATCTTGTGTGTTTCAGGGCATAAGCCCATTAAAAAATTACTCAATCTGTCCGTCATTTAATTGCCCGTTATTCACAGTGAAAAATTGGGCTTTAGATTCCAACGCTTCAAACTGCATTGTGTCTGTTCCTGTCAACCAACACTGGGCGCGTGTTGCCAAAAGTTCTTCAAACAAACCCTTTCGGCGGTCTTTGTCTAAATGTGCTGCAATTTCATCTAACAATAGGATGGGCATCCTTCCTTGAAACTGCGATTTTACCATGCGCGCTTGCGCCAAAATAAGGCCAACCAGCAATGCTTTTTGCTCTCCCGTTGAACATGCTGCAGCCTCCATATCCTTTGCGGCGTGAAAAACCATTAGATCAGAACGGTGCGGGCCATTTAAGGTTCTCCCCGCCGCCTGATCTAAACCACGCGAATCAACCAGTATCTTAGCGTATTCGTCCTCACATTGCACGGCTGGATTATCTCGCACTAAAGCTTCAACGGTTCCTTGCAAAACCAGCCGTGCCGCTGGAAAAACACTGCCGTTTTCACGCGTATCAACCGCATCAATATGGCCTTGCAAAGCATCAATACTTGCCAAGCGGGCCGCTGCAATAGATACAGCTTGTTGCGCCATTTGACGCTCAATAGTCGCGAGCCAAACTTTGTCGTAAGCTTGCTCTGCCAACAAAACATTTCGTTGACGCATAAGCTTTTCAAAACTTGAAACAGCGCGGCTGTGGGCAAAGTCTGTCACCCCAACAATGCGGTCTAAAAACCTTCTGCGATCACCGCTTGGACCAGAAAAAAGCCTGTCCATTGAAGGTGTTAGCCAAATAATTCGAATATGATCGGTAAATGCGCCAATGCCGACAGAGGTATCACCATCAATGCTGGCAATACGGGCTTGGCTTGTTCCACTTTCGACAGATTGCCATGATGTGCCCAAGCGCACTTGGCCTTGCGGTCCATCAACCAATGCTGATACGGCCCACTGGGGCACAGGGCTTGCTTTTGAAAGTAAAACATCAAACGGTGCGCCGCGCATGCCGCGCCCTGCCATCAGCATTGATATTGCTTCAAGCAAATTTGTTTTGCCCGAGCCATTTGCCCCTGTCAAAACAATCGGCCCTGAACGAATATCTAAATGCAGCGAAGGATAATTTCGAAAATTGCTCAAATCCAGTCGACTTAGCATTACTGCTGAATGGGATTTTTCATCAATCATTTTGGATCATCGCACACATGCCTTGCAAAAGCGCAGCGTTAAATTCACCCTTTAACCGCACCCATTAAACACGCCCATTAAACACGCATAGGCATGAGAACATACAAGACACTGTCATCAGCTGTATCGCGAATAATGGTTGGCGAGCCTGAATCAAACATCAAGAACTGGGCCATATCACCATCTAACTGGCTGGCAATATCAAGTAAATATTGCGCGTTAAAGCCAACATCCAACGGGTCGGAATCACACGTTGCGGCAACTTCTTCTTCGGCATTGCCAGAATCAGGATTATTGACGGTCAAAACAATGCGATCAGGATTAACGTTTATTTTTATCGCTCGGCCCTTTTCGGCAGACACCGTTGATACGCGATCAACAGCTTGAGCAAACAAACGACGGTCAACTTCAAGTAATTTATCATTGCCCGTTGGGATAACCCGCTCATAATCAGGAAATGAGCCATCAATCAATTTAGACGTGAGGACCATACCATTTAGAGAAAACTGAACTTTGCTGCTTGAAAGACCAACTTCAATGGAGCCTTCTTCATCTTCGATCAACTTAATCAGTTCCAAAACGGTTTTACGCGGCACAATAACGCCTGGAATACCCTCTGCACCAGCTGGACACGGCACTTCAACTTGCGCCAAACGGTGGCCGTCTGTTGCAACAGCGCGCAATACTTGCTCGCCATTTTTCTCTAATTGATGAAGGTAAATACCGTTGAGATAATACCGCGTCTCTTCAGTTGAGATCGCAAAACGGGTTTTTTCAATCATCCGCTTAATCAAAGCAGCAGAAATAGAAAATTCGTGGGTTAAGTCACCCGTGGTTAAGTCTGGAAAGTCATCTGGTGGCAGCGCCTGCAAGGCAAATCGCGAGCGACCCGCAGCGATAGACAAACGGCCTTCATCTGGGCCTTGTTCAATTTCTAATTGTGAACCATCGGGTAACTTGCGCACAATATCATGCACCAAGTGAGCTGGAATTGTTGTTGAGCCTTCGACCATGACATCGGCAGGGACTTCTTCAACGATCTCAATATCAAGATCGGTTGCGGTAAGGCGAATTTTTCCATCGCGCGCATTGAGCATAACGTTAGAAAGAATCGGAATTGTGTTACGGCGTTCAACAACACTTTGAACGTGATTTAATGATTTGAGCAATTGTGCCCGCTCTATGATTACCCGCATGCAATGAACCTTTCGCATTTTTGGGACTGATATAAAACTACAGCCTAAAAGGATCCCCATCTTTGGCTGATTTTGAACATCGAAATTTGCATTTATTGGGACCAAAAAGCAAGGGTAGCTTTGACCTTAAAGATCAATGATGCCGATTTGTGGAAAACTTTAGCCATTAAAGCCCAAAACGGGGTTGCTCAACGTGAATGGCCTGCCTTGAATTATCCAAAGCAGGCCAATGTTTCACAAATCTTTTCAGACCCTTTTCAAGCCATTTGCTGGCCTTTTTCTGGCGCTGTAGAGTTTTGTCTCAGTTTTTAGTGCTGCTCGACCAATTTACCCAGCATTGCCACTTCACGAGCCAAATGATCGTCAGCTTTCATTAGCTCTTCAATTTTACGTACTGCGTGAAGAACTGTGGAGTGATCCCGACCACCAAAACGGCGGCCAATTTCTGGCAATGAACGCGGTGTCATTTTCTTGGCTAAATACATACCAACTTGACGGGGGCGAACGATTGAGCGCGCCCGGCGCGGTGATAGTAAATCTGCCCGTGTCACAGAGTAATGGCTGCCGATAATTTTTAAAATATCGTCAATACGAATACGCATTGGCTCTGAATGTTGATCCATATCGCGCAACGCTAGCGATGCAAGCTCAACAGTGATCTTTGCCCGTGTTAGCTGTTGGCTGGCAATCACTCGGTTTAGTGCTCCTTCAAGCTCGCGACCGCCTGAGGTGATACGATTGGCAATAAATTCGACTACATCATCACCAATAACCAACGCGCGGTCTTTTAGTTGGGCCCGCACCAACCGAGCCTCAAGAAACTTGCGACGAAGATCAAGTTCAGGTGTTGCAATATCGACAACCAAACCACCTGCAAAGCGCGAACGCATGCGTTGGTCAATACTACCCAATTGCGACGGTGGCACATCAGCAGCCACAACAACTTGGCGTTTTGCATCAACCAAAGAATTAAAGGTATGGCAAAACTCTTGTTGCATGGTTTTGCCCTGCAAGAATTGAAAATCATCAATCAGCAAGACGTCAATGCTTTGGAAAAAGTCTTTAAAAGACAACACGTCTTTGGCTTTAAGCGCGGCAACAAAATGATACATAAAGCGCTCGGCTGTGATGTAAAGAACTTTGCGTCCAGGCTGTTTTTCGCGAATTTGTTGCGAAATAGCATTCAAAAGATGGGTTTTGCCCAATCCAGCAGCCGAATGAATAAACAATGGGTTAAAGCTTAAAGGGCTGCCTGGTGCCGCATCGGCAACACGCATTGCGGCAGCATGGGCCAACGCGTTGGATTGACCTGATATAAAGGTGTCAAATGACAAGCTTTGATCGACAGGAGAACCGCGGCCTGACAAATGTTGGATGTCATTAGAGTTGCGGTAGCCGTTCCTTGGCGCGATATTTGAATTTGCAGGGTTTTCTATTTCGAGCGCTGCTTCAGGTAAATGAGATTTTTGTGTTGGCAAGCCACGGGTGCGAACCACCACACTAACCGCTTGCAAATTGCCCAATTCAGATTGGCAAATACGATTCAAAGCTTCTGAATAATGTGAATCCACCCAATTACGTAGAAACTTGGTGGGTACAGAAACGACAAGGATTCCATCCATACAATGTTCAGGTTCCATACGAGCAAACCAGCTTGAAAACAGGTCATCGCCTAATTCTGCATGAAGTTTTTTGGAAATTCGTTGCCACTTAGCATTTAGTTTATCTGAGTCTGAGTAATCCACAAAACCTCCTGTCATTTCTTGTGTCTCGTTTTGCACCATTGTATTATCCGCCGTTTGTTTATTCATTCTTATGCCCCGATCTTGTATTTCATGGCAAAACTGCCACTTAAATTATAATTCCACACTTGTTCCACATTACGGTTTGCAGGTTTCATGGTTTGAAGCGGCTTGCCGCCACGTTGAAAAATACCCTCAACAATCAACTGCCCAAGCTCATCACATTACCCTTTCGCGACTTAACCTTCGCGATTGGTGGCAACAAAATTTCCACCAAAGCAAACACTTTGCAACAATGGTGATAAACACTGACAGTAAGCAGAAGCCGCACGAAGGCTTTATCAAAATTTGGATTTCCAAAATTTCGACGCAACTACTCGAATGCGCAAACAGCGCGTTCAAACTATTTAAACTTTTACAAAACAGTCATCTAATCAGAATTTAGATGACTAACCCCGTTACCCTTTCGACAAAATGCCGAATACTCTTACACCCCTTACCAGTCGCTGCTTGTGCAGTTCTTACCATTCCATTGAGCAGGATTCATCAAATTCGAGCTTTTTATATGGAAGCTTCTATAAATTTGTTTTTCCCTGAATTGCGCGGGTCTCACGCTGTTTCAATGTAAAATTAACCTACACATTTGACTTGGGAATGACAAGCAATTTTGCATCGCTAATCCGTACACAAACTAAAAATTTGGCTCATAATTTTCAACACTACTCGGCAAAAGTTATCCACAACTCCTTGACTCTTCACACTGAATCCAATTCGGGGACAAACTTGGACTATTGCGAATCTTTTTTGTATTTTTTTGACTGCAAGTTTTAGTTCAACCGCCAAATATCGTTACCTTAAAGCGCTCTTTTTCCTTACATCAACTAATTGCTTGAAAAACAACAATAAAAAAAGCCAGAAATCTATCTGACTACTTAGATGGGAATCACATACCCCCAAACGACACTCAAACCAAAGGTTGCCACCACAACCGAAAACAATCTTAAGGCGAAGTTAACACTTTATTAACCATGATTTCCTTAGAAATTGAATTCATTAAAAATAACAAGATATGATTTGTTGAAGCTGGCAATGCGCAAATCAAAAATATCAAAACTTCTCGCTACTATAAGTGTGGTAGCTATATGCGCTGCAACAACAGCAACTTTGACCCAAGCTGAAAGCTTAAAGCCAGCGGTAGGTCATGCTCTCAACAACCATCCAGAGGTTTCTGCCCTTAAATATAACCGCCAAGCCATTGGACAAGAATTAGAAGCCGCACGCGGCTTGTGGCGCCCGACAGTTGATGTGGTTGCAAAGGGCGGCGG
>JAMOMM010000506.1 GCA_027067085.1 Hyphomicrobiales bacterium | reverse complement strand
GAATGCTAAATGCCTGATCTTGATGCGTGCTTGGCTCAGATATGATTTGGAACGGCGCAACCATTTCGTCTGATAGTGCCGTAAAGGGGCGCGAGGCTTCTTTGATGTCTTGGTCTGAGAATGGGGAGACTTCGAGAGTTTGGTCAATTTGAATTGAAGCGAAACCTGCTTGAATGTTTGGTTGTTCTTCATCAATACGATCATCACTGTTAGCCTCAATCATTGGTTTTGAATCAAAGGCTGCAAATGGTATATCGGAGCTTTTTTTATACTCGGCCATAAAGGGCTCTGTATTGGCGGTGGAAGTTTCATCTGTGTCTTGGCTTAATGGTAAGGCATCAAAGACAGGGTCTTGGGGTTCTGAAGTCTGCTCGTTTTTCTCAATATCTAGTTGGTTGTCGTCTTCCACAAAAATTTCACTAGGGACCACACAAACATCATCAGCCTCATTTACAGGTTCACCCCATTGGGCGCAATCTTGAGCCATGCCGTGTAATTCGCCTTGTAAGTAATCGACACCCCAAGAGGTTAAAAGGTCAGCATCTTCCTGATTTTCAACCCATTCAGCAACAGTTAGCAAGTTGAAGTTTTTTGCCAGATCAATCAGTGTTTTGACAAAATATTGGTTTTCTGGATTGTTTGATAGATTGACGCAAAATGAGCCATCGATTTTTACTTTGTCAACATTGAGTAGCTTCAAGTTTCTGAAAGAGGTAAAGCCTGCACCAAAATCATCGATGGCGACTTTGCAACCAAGTTCATGTAGTTTTTGGATGAAGCCGATTGTTTGCTCAATGTTTTCCAGCGCGACGGTTTCGGTAATTTCGATTGTTAATCGGTCGGTCAAGTCGTTATTTTCAGACAGTATATCGGTCAGTTTTTCAAACCAGCGTGGATCGTTGGCCGTTACGCCAGAAATATTTAGTGCGATGCGCGTCGTTGGATAACGACGCAACGTTGTCAGAACATTTGAAACAACGGCGCGGTCAATGAGGCGAATGAGGCCGATTTTTTCAGCAATTGGCACCAAGTGTCCTGCGGGAATAAGCTCCCCGTCTTCACTTTTCATACGCAGCAGTGCTTCGTAATACTCAATTTCTTGGGTGTGGACGTTAAATATAGGCTGATAGGCAAGGGTAAAGCGGTTGTCCTTTAAGCTACGCACGATCTCAACAGCGCAGCGTGAATTGAGTTTGCGCTCAGATTCAACATCTTTGCTTGGCTCGAAAGAAACAAAACCATCTGTGGGTAATTTCTTTGCCTCGGCCAGTGCTTCTTCTGCATGAGACATGGTTGTTGGTGCATCATCACTTAAATATGGAACTGTTAAGCCGCCAATTGATAGGCTTGCCCACACTGGCCCCAAGTCAGTTTCGATGACTTGTTCGCGGGCAATTGACAAGAAACGTTCAGCGGCAATTTCTAATTCTTCTTGAGTTGCTTGGGATAAAATAATACCAAATTTTGAGCCAGAATAACGGCCAATGACATCGCCTGTACGCACAACTTGGCGCAGGCGTTTGCCAATGGAGGTCACAACTTCATCGGCAACATCAAAACCATACGCATCATTGACGACTTCTAAGTTGGCAATTGCCACAATTAAAAAAGCGCTGAGGTGGTCTTGGGCGCGGGCTGATTCAATTGTTTCGCCCAATGCTTCTGTTAGGCGACCACGGTTCATCATGCCTGTTAATGGATCGCAATTTCCCATGAATTGAAGATGTTGGTCACGTTCGTGGCGATCATCAATTTGTCTGACTAGGCCGTAAACCTTTGCTGGTCGTCCATCTTGGCCTGCATACCAGCGGCCCATGTCTTCAACCCAAATGGAATGGTCATTGTCACGGCCAAGCGGTTTGATTGAATACTCGATAGAAAACGGCACCCCATTTCCGTTATCAAGATCAGTATTACGCATTACTGTTTCAAAACGTGATGTGAAGTTATCTGGATCCAGTAAGCTGGCGTAGCTTCGCCCGTTGTTGACGTTATCTGTTTTTATCGGCCCAAAAACTTTTTCAAGCTTGCCGTTCCAGCTAATTTGATCGCTGGCAATATCCCAACAATAGGTCGCGGCAGATACTGCTGAGATGGACTGGTTGATTTGACTGAATTGGGCACTTAAATTGTTTTCCCCATTTTGGCTGTCACTGTGGTCCCCATTGTGGCCCCCACTGTTGTGGGATGCAATAGGTGTGGCCTCTTCCTGCTGGGTTTGTGGAACGGGAACAAAGGGGGATAAAGTCAAAACAAATACTCCAAAACATACAAACGCTGTTTGAACCGCCTTGAGAAAAACCAAGGCGTAAAACGAATTGGATACAAAATGCAGCAAAAACGTAAAGAAACGGGTAATGATGTGATGTTTTTGCAGAATGCAGTGAAATAATTTGTCTGAAAAATAAAAACCGGGAAAGTGCCAAGGGTTGTTGGATCAATTGGCGCTTATCCCGGTTATTTGAAGCCAAGTGGGTAAAGGTGAAACTTGGCTTCCTGATAGGTCTTTGGTCTCTTGAGGAAACCGCAGATTGCAATCATTGAGGAAACCATAAAGTTTCAGTTTCACCCTGTCTTACGCCATATGGTGTATAGAGGCCATTTAGTTGGTTGTTTTTGTAAGTTTTTGCAACTTAACCTCTAAGACGAGCGTTTTGGCCATCAAATGGTGATTCATCAATCACCGTTGCCTCGTATAAATCACCCAGAATTTTGATTTGAAGCTTTGTGCCTGTTGCGCCAAATTCAGGTTTCACCATAGCAAGGGCTAAGGACTTTTCAACTCGCCAGCCATAACCGCCAGACGTTGCGCGCCCAACAAGAGTGCCATCTTGATAAATGGCTTCAGAGCCACGGGCATCAACATCTGTAATGCCGTGAATTTCCATGGTGATGTATTTCCATTCATCGCCTTTTTCGTGACGTTTGACTAACGCATCGCGACCAATGAACGGGCCTTTGTCTGGGTGGACGAAACGATCAAGGCCAGATTCATAGGCTGAATATTCAATGGAAAGCTCGCGGCCGATCAGGCGATATGACTTTTCAATCGCCATGGAGGTCATGGCTCGGATGCCAAATGGTTTAAGGCCAAACTCAGCGCCAGCTTCCATGACCAAATCAAAAATGGCATTTTGCATTTCAATGGGGTGGTGAAGTTCCCAGCCCAATTCGCCAACAAAGTTGACGCGTAATGCGTGGGCTTGGGCAATGCCAACATTGATTGGCTTGCCAGTGAGCCATTTGAAATTGTCGTTTGAAAGATCAGTATCGGTTAGCTTTTGCAAGATGTCGCGTGAGCGCGGGCCAGCTAAAACCAGCACACCTTGTTGGGTGGTGATGAGTTCTAGTTTTACATCCAACCCCGTGGGCAATGCTTTGCTTAAACAGTCCCAATCGTGGCGTTCAAAGGCACCTGGTCCGACCAAATAATACTGGCCTTGGGCCATTTTATAAACGGTAAATTCAGAGCGCACGCCGCCTTGGGTGGTGAGTAAATGGCAAAGGCCAACGCGGCCAATGGCTTTAGGGATTTTGTTGGCTAGGGTTGCATTGAGCCATTGTTCGGCATCAGCGCCCGTAACCATATATTTGGCAAAGGCGTTCATATCTAAAAGGCCAGCGTTTTGCGTGACGTTTTTAATCTCGTTGCCAACGTGTTCAAAATAGTTCGAGCGGCGGAACGACCATATCTCTTTGATTTTTTCACCGTCCTGCGCTGGTGGGTGATTTTTATTAACGATCACGTCTGGCAGCTCGATTTCGCTTTCATCAAAGCCATAGCCTTGTGGCGCAAACCAGTTGGGGCGGTCCCAGCCATAAACAGAACCGAACACAGCACCAAGTGCCTTCATGCGGTCATGGCAAGGGGACTGTTTAAGGGCGCGGGCTGCGGCGCGTTCTTCATCAGGGTAATGGGGGGTGAAGACGTTGCGATAGGCTTCTTCGTTCTTTTCTTTCAAATATCCGCGCGAGGCATATGGACCAAAGCGGCGCGGATCAACGCCCATCATATCAATGGTGGGTTCACCATCAACAATCCATTCAGCCAATTGCCAGCCAGCACCGCCAGCTGCGGTTATGCCAAAAGAATGGCCTTCATTGAGCCATAAGTTTTTCTTGCCCCATGCAGGGCCAATGATAGGTGATCCATCGGGCGTATAGCAAATTGCCCCGTTGTAAACTTTTTTGATGCCGACTTGGCCAAAGGTTGGCACGCGTTCCATACACGCTTCAATATATGGCTCTAAACGCTCAAGGTCTTCTTGGAAGAGTTCGTATTCAGCGTCTTGTTCTGGGCCATCAACATAGCAAACGGGTGCGCCGTTTTCGTATGGGCCAAGGATGAGGCCGCCCGCTTCTTCGCGCATATACCAAGCTGAATCTGCATCGCGTAGGACACCCATTTCAGGCAAGCCTTGGGCTTGGCGCTCTAAGATTTCGGGGATGGGTTCAGTGACGAGATATTGGTGTTCAACTGGAATGACGGGAATATCAAGGCCGAGCATATCGCCTGTTTGACGGACAAAGTTGCCTGTTGCGGTGATGAGGTGTTCGCAAGTGATGTCACCCTTATCGGTTTTGACCAGCCATTCGTCATTGGGTTTTTGCTCAATAGAAATAACGCGGGTATTACGGTAAATTTCAGCGCCACCATTGCGTGCGCCTTTGGCCATGGCTTGGGTTACATCGGCTGGTTGCACATAACCATCGCGTGGGTGTTGAATGGCACCAAGAATGCCATCAGTATTACATAGGGGCCAAATTTCTTTGATTTGTTGCGGTGTTAGAACATTGACTTCAACGCCAATGGTTTCAGCTATTCCTGCATAGTATTTAAATTCGTCCATGCGGTCTGGTGTTTGTGCCATGCGGATGTTTGAGACTTGGCGAAGGCCAACGTGTTGGCCCGTTTCTTGTTCTAAACGCTCATATAGCTCAACGGAGTTTTGATGAATTTTACCAACAGAATAGCTCATGTTGAACAAGGGCAACAACCCAGCGGCATGCCATGTGGAGCCTGATGTTAGCTCGTTGCGTTCTAGCAAAACAATATCGCTCCAGCCTTTTTGAGCCAAGGCGTAAAGCGTGCCTACTCCAACAATACCACCTCCGATGACGACCGCACGCGCATGGGTTTTCATGATGAAATTCCTTCAGATCAAAAACTTTATGTAAATTACAATAAAACGGTCAGCTTAACCAGCTTGAGGCTTTGCGACAAAAACAGGTATTTTACGACGTGATGCCAAATTCGCTGAACGGAATGAACGGCACAAGGTCTCCTGTTTGGACGCTGGAAAGGGCTTCGTTTAATTCGATTAAGCCCGTTGCTTTGGTTAAGCCTGATATGATGCCAGAACCATCTTTTTGGAACTTTTGCACAATGGGTGTGCCGCTTGAATTATCAATCCAGCCGCGCAAAAACTCACGCCGCCCAGTTTTTTTGGAGGGCATTGCAAACCCTGCTGGAACAAGAAAACGTTGCGGTGGTTGCCAAGTCGCCCCTTGCATGCGGGCAAAAATTGGTAAGGCAAATAACAACCACGTGTTAAAAGCGGCAACGGGATTGCCAGGAAGCCCAAGGAATAACGCGCGGCCAATTTGGCCGATGGCTAAGGGGCGACCAGGCTTGATGGCGATTTTCCAAGAATGGAGTGTGCCTAAAGTTTGCATTGCAGCAATGATGAAATCTTTATCGCCAACACTGGCACCACCCGTTGAAAGGATGACATCATATTGTTTGGAGAGGGTCTCTATGGTGCTGAAAATCAATTCCTCATCATCAGCCAAAACGCCTACGTCATGAAGCTCTATATCGTTGGATGCGGCCAAGCCGTTTAGAAGGTGAAAGTTAGAATCATATATTTGGCCGTCTTTTAAATCTTGTCCGGGACGAATGACTTCATCACCTGTCGATAAAACCGCAACCTTTAAGGTGCTAAAACACTGGACTTCATTTGCCC
>JAMOMM010000505.1 GCA_027067085.1 Hyphomicrobiales bacterium | reverse complement strand
CGCCCGATAAAACTGTTAATTTAAGTTTCTGTCCAGAAAGCTTGGCACCTTCTTCTAATCCCTCAATGGGCAACAAAACCACGGTCATGTTGTCGTGAATTTGTGGGGCTAGGGGAGCTGCAAAAAACGCATCCTCATAGCCCTCAACCAACACATCAGTTTTCTCGTCAATCTTCCCCGTAATGCTAACAGCTAGATTGGGCTTGCCGTTGATCTGCAAAACTTCTGTTTTTTGGATAACAAGACGTGGCTCATTTGTTTTTGGCACCAATGCCTCAAACGCCTTAATGGCGGGTAGTGATGCTGAACTGACGGGTCTAGCTGGTAAAGTCATGCCGATATTTGCTTGTGCGGGCACACAAATATCACTGCAAACGGCATAGTAAAACCGTAAATCGACTTTTACTGCTTTGCCACTTTCTATCGGGGTGAGCTTTACTGGAAAAATCACATGTTTTTTATAGCCAATGCTTTTACCTGTTATATCTTCATAACGGTGTGGAGCTGGGTATTGGACCTTTGCATTTGCAAGGTTGGAAGAATTTTTCCAGATGAATTCAGGCGGCACGCCAGCATCTCCAGGAACCTTCCAATAGGTTTTCCATTTTGGCCCCATTTTGATTTCAACGCCAATTTGCCAAACCCCGTCTTTAAATTCACCCGTTAATAAACGAACGGTACTGTGATCAAATTTTTTCACTGAACTTGTCGGTGCTGCTGAAAATTTAGCTAGATTTGGAATGCTAGATTGTTGTGCTACCACAATAGGGGATACGGACATCGTTCCAAGCAATAGGAAAATGGAGGTTTTATAGAATTGCATGAGGCACTCTTTGAAGTTAAATTATAAGGCAGATACTACGCTAAAACCGTGTCATATAGAATCACATTTTGGTTAGAATTTAGCATAGTTTGTATTTAGGGATATTTTGAGTTGCGCCATGAAAATGCCTTCTACTTGATTGATTTTGTCAAAACCAAAACAAAGTATGAAATACTCTAGATGAAAATTAGAGTTTTAGTTATAATTGCTCTACCGTTTTAACGTGTGAAAGCCTGATTTGTATGACGACCCAAGCACAATATCTTGATGGTAAAATCCTAATTGCAATGCCAACAATGGATGATCCAAGGTTTGCCAAGGCTATTATATATATGTGCGCCCATTCCGATGATGGGGCGATGGGCATCATCATAAATAAACCTGCCCCGAATATGGAATTTACTGACTTGTTGTCGAGGTTAAATATTTCAGACAATAAGAGCAGTAGCAAAAACAGTATTGATATAGACCAAAAAAACATCGATTTGAAAGTGCTTTTTGGTGGACCTGTTGAACCGAGCAGAGGTTTTGTTTTGCATTCGGGTGAGTATAATAACAATGGCAATACGCTGGCTATTGATGCCAATGTGGGCCTTACCGCAACGCTTGATGTCCTTCATGAAATTGCTAAGGGGCAAGGACCGCGCCAATCTTTACTGGCGCTTGGTTATGCAGGGTGGTCGCCCGGGCAACTTGAAACTGAGTTACTTGCCAATGGTTGGCTGCATTGCAGCGCCGATGATGAATTGTTGTTTGGCTCTGATCTTGAGTTTAAATATGATGCTGCGTTAGAAAAAATTGGTGTCAGCGCAGCGCTTTTATCAAGTCAAGCTGGTCACGCTTAAAGTGTGTCGCGTTTGAATAGATTCAAGTATTTACTTGTTGGGATGAGGCAGGGCTTGCTTAACAAGCCCGTTCATTCCAGCAAAGTGAATTCAATTTAACGCGCCACGCTTAGGCCAAAAATGCCAAAGCAATGAGCAGTTGGCCAACATAATACAGCGTCCAAATCGCAATGGAACTTAGCGTTCGTAGTGGGTGATCCTCACCCATTAAAAACTTTTCCGTGGCCAAAATCGCATCAGATGCGATGAACATAACAGCACCCAAAATGGCTACGGGTTTGTCCAACCCCATCGCAACAACACCCATAATGGTAATCACCGACATATACGCTAAAACGGGCAGCTTTAACGAACCAACGGCGGGCAGTAGTTTGAACAGCATAAACCCGCAAAACGCCAACATAGCCACAATTGCAACAAGGCGAGGGGTTTGGAAAATCAAAGATTCTGTTGGCTGGCTGATAAACAAAATCACATAGAAAATATGGGCAACTAAAAAAGAGGCCAAGCCGCCAAGGAAATTCTTATCGCCTTTATAGGCTAAAAAAGCATCGCCCAGCGCACTAAAAATTAGGGCCAAAACCAAGGCCCATGGCCCGCCTATGTAAAAAGCCAATACAGCCAAAATACCAATTGAGAGTGTTTTAATAATGGCCCGTCGCGGGCTGGGTGGGCTGGATAAAAGCAAGCCATATAACATAGCTGCCCCGATCGAGAACATCAAATACCCATTTGGCGTTGCCGATAACCCGCCACTAAAAGGAAGGTTGGTAAAAGAAAGATTG
Organism: Hyphomicrobiales bacterium; assembly: GCA_027067085.1. Classification (GTDB taxonomy): domain Bacteria; phylum Pseudomonadota; class Alphaproteobacteria; order Rhizobiales; family Aestuariivirgaceae; genus JALWJW01. Next base: position 3,517 of record JAMOMM010000505.1, on the reverse strand, counting down.
GCAAGAGCAAGCATAGTTAAACCGTCCAATACTCGCCATCAAGGCTCAATTCACCCTCTGTTGCAACGCGCTCTTGCTCTATCAAATGTTGTATATGGGCCATGGTGGACATAGCCGCTGCGGGGTGAAGCCGTCGGTCTACATCTGAGTAAATGGCTTTTACGATGTCGGCAATGGTGCGGTCACCTTTTTCAAGTCTGCGCTCGATTGCAGCTTCACGCATTTTTCGGTGTGTAAGAAAAGCGCGAACAAACGGGCGCGGGTCTTTACGCGGGCCACCATGGGTTGGCCACAAAATTTCCTCTTCGCGCTGCATGATTTTTCTCAGTGAAGTAAAATAGTCGGCCATACGCCCATCAGGTGGGGCAACAATGCTCGTCGACCAAGCCATCACATGATCGCCGCTAAACAGGGCTTTTTCTTGCGGTAAGGCAAAGCACATATGGTTTGATGTATGGCCAGGGGTGAAAACTGATTCTAATCGCCATTCAGTTTCATTGGCGGCACCGCCATCAATCACATCACCATCACGAATTTCGACATCAGGCACAAAGTCATAATCACCGCCCGCATCAAGGCGCACATCACCAGTATTGGTGATAAGGCCTGTACCATGCGGCCCAAAGCCATAGGTTTTTGCCGCAGTTTTTTGTTTAAGCTTTTCAGCTAAAGGAGAATGGTCCAAATGTGTATGGGTTATAATAATGTGGGTAACAGTTTCCCCATCCAGCGCTTTTAACAACGCGTCAAGGTGCTCATTATCATCGGGACCGGGATCAATCACCGCCACATTGCCTTTGCCGACAATATAAGTGCCCGTACCAGTAAAGGTAAACGGGCTGGCATTTTGGCAAACTACGCGACGAATAAGCGGGCTTAATTGAACGCTTGTTCCGTATTGTGGATCGAAATCTCGGTTAAATTGAATAGTCGACACCTTAGGGCCTGTCATCTTTTAAAGGTTCGTCCCGAAGGGATTTGGCCAGATTGGCCCACTTTCGTCTTGTTCGTCGTTGAATATACACGTATGTCCAGCCTCCTCACAAGGCGAAATTGAACCAATCTGGTCAAACCAGCGCCATAACCTTAAATGATGATAGGCCCTAGGCTCATTTATATTGTTGGAGGGAAAAAATCATCGTATAGCACTCAGAGCATATACAACAATTTTGCAAAGCATACTCAAAGCTTATAACGGCTTTATCCATTAAAGTTAAAAAATAAGGAAAAAACAATGAATAATGAGCAGACACTTATGAGTACAATTTGGCCAGCAAGTTCGACAGCTAAAATGGCCAGAAATATCGTTCTTGCCGTTCTTGGATCTATCGCGCTGTGGGTTTCAGCCAAGGTGCAAGTTACTTTTCTTTATGTTCCAATGACGTTGCAGACATTGGTTGTTTTAGGTCTTGGCGTGGCGATGGGGTGGCGTTTGGCTGGCTCAACTGTCATGCTTTATTTGGCGCAAGGCGCTGCAGGTTTTCCCGTTTTTGCTGGAACGCCTGAAAAAGGCATTGGGCTTGTTTATATGGCAGGGCCAACAGGGGGCTATCTTATTGGTTTTGTAATCGCCGCCATGTTGGTTGGCTATTTGGTTCAAACTGGTGCCAGCAAAAATGTCTTTAAGACATTTGCGATTATGGTTCTTGGTACTGCCGTAATTTATGTGCCAGGCGCTGTTTGGTTGGCCAATTTTATTGGTTTGGAAAAAGCTGTTGAATTTGGTGTGATGCCGTTTTTGTATGGCGATTTGATAAAAGCAGCACTTGCGGCTGGATTGTTTCCAGCAATTTGGATGCTTATTGGCAAATCAAAAGCATAAGAAAGTGCTTTAATATAACGATTTGATCTGCGGGCCTCTATTGAGGCTCGCTTTTTTTATCTATAACAGTCAAGCAATTACAACGCTGTTGTTTGTCTTACGTTTATGCTGTGTTTGCGTAACAAACAAAACATGAAACGCTCTAGTTTGTGAGATAAGATGAAAAACCAACTGATTGAGAAGTTACAAACTAAATCTGCCGTCATCGGTATTATTGGCCTTGGCTATGTTGGCCTGCCTTTGGTGCTGCGGTATGCCCAAGTGGGCTACAAAGTCATTGGTTTTGATATTGACCAGTCAAAAATTGACTGTTTGGCAGATGGTAAAAGCTATATCGAACGCATCACACAAAGTGAAATTTTAACGGCGCAAGATCAAGGGTTCGAGGCAACAACTGATTTTAGTCAGGTTTCAAACGTCGATGCATTGATTATTTGCGTGCCAACGCCCTTGGATAAATTCCGCGAACCCGACCTTAGCTATATTCTAGGGACAATGAAAAGTCTGGTGCCATATTTGCGCAAAGGTCATGTGGTTTCGCTTGAAAGCACAACATATCCTGGTACGACGCAAGAAGAACTGTTGCCCCGAATGGAACAAACTGGTTTGAAAGTCGGGCAAGATACGTTTTTAGTTTATTCGCCTGAGCGCGAAGATCCAGGCAACCCTGATTTCACCACGCAAACCATACCTAAAGTTTGTAGCGGGCACACAAAGGCCTGTTTAGACGTTGGAATGGCACTTTATGGGCAGGTGGTTGATCTGGTTGTACCTGTCAGTTCCACCCAAGCTGCAGAGATGACAAAACTGCTGGAAAACATTCACCGTGCCGTTAATATTGGCCTTGTTAATGAACTCAAAATTATCGCCGATAAAATGGGTATTGATATTCATGAGGTGATAAAAGCTGCAGCGACAAAACCATTTGGTTTTGTGCCCTATTATCCCGGCCCCGGATTAGGTGGCCACTGCATTCCGATTGACCCGTTTTACTTGACGTGGAAAGCAAAAGAATTTGGCGTTCATACCCGCTTTATTGAATTGGCTGGCGAAATTAACTCAGCAATGCCCGATTATGTCGTGGCTAAAGTGATGGAAGCGTTGAACCGAAAACAAAAATCTGTGAGCGGGAGTAAAATACTTGTTCTGGGTATTGCATATAAAAAGAACATTGATGATATGCGCGAAAGTCCCTCGGTGGTTTTGCTACAAAAGTTACAAGATTTAGGCGCGCAGGTTGCCTATAGTGACCCGCATATCCCTAAATTCCCCAAAATAAGAAATTTTGAGTTCGAATTGCAAAGCGTGATGCTTGATAAAGACAGTTTGAAATCGTTCGATTGTATCTTACTGGCAACAGATCACGATGGTTTTGATTATGAACTGATCGTCAATAATGCTGATTTACTCGTTGATACGCGTGGCAGGTATGATGAAACCTTGCTAAATGTCGTTAAATCATAGGAAAACCGCGGGCTTCACGGGATAATTACTAAGCTATGGACACCTCAAGTTCAGGGTGAAAAAAAATTTCAAAAACCTGATTTAAACAGTTGCCGAATTTATATTCTATCGCTATTGTGCGCGTCTCTTGGAGATGTTTCTTATCGAAATATTGGGGCGTAGCTTAGCTGGTAAAGCAGTGGCTTTTGATGCCAAAGAGCGCAGGTTCGAATCCTGCCGCCCCAGCCAAGC
>JAMOMM010000504.1 GCA_027067085.1 Hyphomicrobiales bacterium | reverse complement strand
GGTAACTGGACCAAAGAAATTGCTCGGCTTGAATTGGCTAGCCGTTTGCCAGCTAATCGAGTGCAAGAGTTCTTCCCGCCTTACCCTCATCAACAACCCATTAAGATTCCTGACCTGAATAAGTTGTATGGTTTCAAATTAGGCAAGGTTGCCAATATTCTTGATGATGATAAATACCCTGAAATTTTGCGTAATAGTGGGGTCACTGGTGTTGGCTCTAATAACTGGGTGGTTGATGGGTCACGGACAAAATCTGGCAAGCCCTTATTGGCTAACGATCCCCACCTTGGCTTAACGGCCCCTGCGATTTGGTATCATGTTCATATCTCCGTTCCATCAATTGGTTTTGATGCAATTGGAGCATCGCTGCCTTCTGCGCCGTATATTATTTTGGGACGTAATCAACATATTGCATGGGGCTTTACCAACACCGCGCCTGATGTTCAAGATATGTATATTGAACGCATTAGCAGGGCGGACTCTATACCTAAAGACCCGATTTCTCCCGTGGATCCAAGTCAGTACTATGATACGCCAGATGGGCCGCAAAAATTTAAGACGCGCAAAGAGGTCATTAAAGTTCGGCTTGGTTCTGATGTTGTTTTGAATGTTCGCGAAACACGCCATGGCCCTGTCATGTCTGATGTACTGAGCAAATTGCCTAAACTTTTGGGCGAAAAGGCTGTGCTATCGTTTCAATGGACTGCGTTGATGGATGTTGATACCTCTGCTGAGGCTGCATCTGGTATGGCAGCGGCAAAAAACTGGGCAGAGTTCAAGGCCGCAGCTGGAAAGTTTATGAGCCCGCAACAAAATATGGTGTTTGCTGATACGCAGGGTAATATTGGCTATTTTGCCCCTTCGCGTGTGCCAATTCGAAAGCCAGAAAACAAATTGATGGGCAAAGTGCCATCACCTGGTTGGGATGCTAAATATGATTGGGATGGGTTTATTCCTACCGATGAATTGCCGCAAAAGTATAATCCTGAAAATAGTGTGATCTATACGGCTAATCATAAAATTGTTGATAATAAGTATCCGTATTACATCACCAGTGAATGGACAGTGCCTTACCGGGCCAATCGTATTCGTGATTTATTGGCTGGAACACAAAAGCATGATGCCCAAAGCTTTGCTAAAATTCAGGGTGATGTAACCTCGCTGTTCGTGCGTGAATTATTACCACTGATGTTGAAGCATATTCATAAAGAACCAGAGTACAAACCTATCTATAATATGATGGCGAGTTGGGATAGTCAGTCATTACCAAACAAGCCTGAAATGTTATTGTTTGCTTATTGGTATGATGAAATGGTCCGTGGAGTTTTGGACAATGAAGCGATTTATCTGGACCAAGATTCAAAAGGAAAAATGAAGAAAAACCGTCGCCATTGGGTGCGGTCTGAGCTTATTAAAAATGTGTTGGAAAATAAAGATGGCCAAGGTGCGTGGTGTGGAAATGCTGCTATAGACACCAAAGGGGTTGATTGTAAGCCCATTGTGATTGCTGCATTGAAATCTGCGCTTGAAAAGGTGAGTGCTAAATATGGCTCTGATCGTTCTAAGTGGAAATGGGGTGATGAGCATGTTGCTGTTTCAGAGCATCGACCTATGGGTAAATTTCCACTGCTAAACAAGTTGTTTAATGTGACTGTACCCACAGGTGGCGGGCCCCATACTGTGAATGTCGCCAACTATAAAAAACCGCGCATGGGCTATGAGTTCCCAAGTATTCATGCGGCTAGTTTGCGTCACATTTTTGATTTGTCTGATTTGAATAAGTCATTGTTTATTTATCAGGCAGGGCAGTCGGGGCATCCTTTATCAAAGTATTATGATAATTTTGCTAAAGATTGGGCTGCTGTTCGCTATTTACCGCTAACAACTGATAAGTCGGTTTTTGAAAAAGACGCAATTGGTACATTGGTGTTGAAACCTAAAAATTAAAAGGGCCTTGAATTTTTATGATTTAACCCTTATGTATTTTGCGGCTTGAATCTAAGTAATGAATTAAGCACAATTATCGAATAGGTTGAGGCAAACCGATTTCGAATTTTTTACGGAAAGAAGATATGGATAAAGTTCCAATGACTGCTGGAGCCTACGAGGCGATTATGGCAGAAATTAAAACGATGAAGTCAGTTGAACGCCCTCGGATCGTTAAGGCGATTGCAGAAGCGCGCGAGCATGGTGACCTGTCGGAAAATGCTGAGTATCACGCAGCCAAAGAGCAGCAAGGATTGAACGAAGCACGTATTGCAGAGTTTGAAGATAGCATGTCGCGGGCTGAAGTGATTGATGTTTCAAAACTTAGCGGTGATACAATTAAGTTTGGTGCGACGGTTAAACTTGTTGATGAAGATACCGACGATGAAACCACTTATCAAATTGTGGGTGAGTTTGAAGCCGATGTTAAACAAGGCAAGATTTCGATTACATCGCCAATCGCGCGTGCGTTGATTTCAAAAACCATTGGTGATTCAGTTGAAGTGAATACACCAGGTGGTGGCAAAAGCTACGAAGTTTTAGACGTTAGCTTTATCTAACCCTTTTACGCTTCATCAACTTAAACGTTGAGTGGGTGATGAGCGTTGCAAGAATTATGGCGCCGCCGATTATGGTGGCGCCATTGATTTTTTCTCCAACCGCAAACCACACCCAGATTGGTGCGAGGACTGTTTCTAGAAGTAGAAAGAGGGCAACTTCGGCGGCTGAAATATACTTAGGGCCAAGGGCAAGCATGCTGTAAGCAAGCGGCATAATAAGAACTCCGTTGATGCCCATCCAAAACCATTGCTCATTTGTCAGGCTTAGATCTTGAACAAAGATGTAAGCGATGCTTGCTGTTATTATGCCCGTAAACATTGGTGACATGGACATGTCTTTGCGGGTGTATCTTGTGATGGTAAAAGCAAGTGCCATACATGCCGTGGTAATAGCTGCCATGGCGTTGCCAAACATTGAGCCAGTGCCTATCCCGCCCCATACAATGACGCCAACGCCGATCAAGCCGCCCGCCATGGCGAGCCAAGTGCTGATTGTTGGCACTTCCTTGAACCAGACAAGTGAGATGAGGGCTGCTGCTAAAGGAGTTAGGGCGAGAATGAATACAACGTTAGCGATCTCTGTATTATGAACAGAAAGAATAAATGAAACGCCGCCAATTGAATAAGCCACTATGATAGCAAAACCGCTCTTGCCATTTATGAGGGGAGCTGTGGGTTTTTTGAATAGTTTCATGACTAACCAAAAACAAGTCACTGCGATTGAGAGCAAAATCGAGCGCCAGAACATAACCGTCCATGTGGGGCCATCGATCAATCTGAGGACGGGCGTGTCAAAGGTGATAACCATTGCGCCGACAAAGGTGATTAACAGCCCTTTTGTGTGGTCGTTGAGGGAATTGAAAGCCAAAGCTGCCGCCATAAAATAAAAATGATTTGGTCTTGGCTACTGAACCTGAAATAATGGCGTATGACCAGATCTATTATTGTTTTAATCGCTGTTTTCGCGTTGCTGCCTGTTAACGCTGTTTTTGCATCTCCTTCGTGGCACGCGTGTACAGTAAAAGGGGGCAGCCATACAGGCCGCTATACTTTTAAAATAGATAAGGAAAAGTGCAGCGTTTATTGGCGCGAGATTGATACTCAGCTGAAAATTAAATCGTGCGAGCTGCCAATTATTGAAGCGTTTAAACCATCGGCACGTGATGATCTAACCGTTGTTAGGTTTAATATGAAAACCGGCTATTTTCATGATTATCTAGCCGGTTTTCTTGATCGTGGTTGGTGTGAAAAAATTGCTAAACCCTAAGGCTTAAAAATCGCCAGCCGCAGCTTTTTCAAGAATGTCTTTCATGATTTTTTTAACCTGAATGGCTTCTTTCAAGAGTTCTGGTGGCAATGTTTTACCGCCATAAATCATCATGTCCATATCAAGAGTGTAAATCCAAAGTTGGCCCTTTTCATCTTCAACTAATGAAACGCGGCACGGCAGGTAGGCTGCATATGCTGGATCGTGCTCAACCATTTTTGCAGCCGTTAATGGATTGCAATAAAGATAAATGTTTAGTTTGCGCCAAGGTTTACCCTTCATTGCCGCAACTTGATCTCCAAGTGGTAAGTTTCCAACGCCGCGAATATTGTTTGCAATGGCGGTTTGTTTGATTGACTCATCAACCTCTTCAAAGGTTAGCCCTTCGGCAACTTTTGCCTTCCAAACGGTTGCTGCTGCAGAGTTGCCTGTTTCAATCAGGCGTTCAAACATGCCGATATAGGTGGCCTTTGCCTTTGGATCAAACTCATTAAAGGCTGAATAATATTTCCAAGCTATTGGACCGTACCAAGCTGCACTTGCGATGGCGACCACGCCGATCAGCGCGAGTATATTGCGGAGCATTTTCACAGGAATTCCCTCTCATATCTGTTACCATATATGATGATAATGGAATATGTTTGCGCTAGCAACCACAATTCTTCGTGAAGAGACTTTAATTACAGAAAGAACAAAAGGTGGACAAACGTGAATGTTTTGCTATTATTGGGAATGGAAATTGCTAAAATCAAGATTGCTCGCGAAATTTGGGAACGTAAGTATCGTTTCACTGGTAGCGATGGCGTGCCCTGTGAGGCGCGCGGTGATGGTGATGTTAAGGATACTTTTGCCCGTGTGGCTAAGGCGCTGGTAAAACCGGAACAGAAAAACCGCCGTCCTGCGATCCAAGAGGCGTTTTACCAGTTGATGTTAGATTATAAATTTTTACCAGCGGGGAGAATTTTGGCAGGGGCAGGTACTGGTCGCGAAGTGACGCTGTTTAACTGTTTTGTTATGGGGCGGGCAAAAGATTCTATTTCAGGGATTTTTGAAGAGTTAAAGCACGCGGCATTGGCCATGCAACAAGGTGGTGGCATTGGCCAAGACTTTTCAACCATACGTCCAAAGGGGGCCGAAGTTAAAAGCATAGGGGCTGATGCCTCTGGTCCGATTAGCTTTATGTCGGTTTGGGATGCGATGTGTCGAACTATTATGTCGGCTGGTGCGCGCCGTGGGGCGATGATGGCAACACTTGCATGCGATCATCCAGATGTTGAAGCCTTTATTGATGCAAAGCGTGATGGTCAGTCGTTGCGGATGTTTAATTTGTCCGTTTTGATTAGCGATGCATTTATGGTTGCAGTTAAAGATGATGCGCAATGGCCACTCATATTTGATGGGAAAGTTTTTAAGATAGTGCGGGCCAAAGCATTGTGGGACAAAATTATGCAGTCCAATTATGAAAGTGCCGAGCCTGGGGTGATTTTCATTGATCGAATTAACCGTTTGAACAACCTTTCTTACTGTGAAACCATTTACTCAACAAACCCATGTGGAGAGCAACCCTTACCACCATTTGGTGCTTGTTTGCTTGGGTCGATGAACTTAACGCAGTTTATTGAAAATGCCTTTGATGAGGATGCTCAACTAAATGAGCAAGCACTGGGCGAAGCGGTAACGGTTGCTGTGCGCATGTTGGATAATGTTATTGATGTTTCCAAATTCCCTTTGCCGCAATTGGAAAAAGAAGCCAAAGAAAAACGCCGTATAGGTTTGGGTGTTACGGGTTTGGCTGATGCATTGGCAATGTGTAAGCTTTCATATGGCAGTTCGCGTGCGGTTGATTTGTCAACACGGTGGATGTCAATCATTGAAACGGCGGCCTATCGTGCGAGCGCGTTGCTGGCGAAAGAAAAAGGTTCGTTTCCTCGTTATGAAGAAGCTGCATTTTGCCAATCTCATGGGGTTAAAGGGCTAGATGACGAAACCCGACAACTGATTAAGCAGCATGGTATGCGTAATGGTTTAGTGACCTCAATTGCGCCAACAGGAACCATTTCGTTGTTTGCTGGAAATGTGTCGAGTGGCGTTGAACCGATTTTTGCCAGTGAATATACACGGAAAATATTGCGACCCGATGGTAGCCATGACCACGAGACAGTTGTGGATTATGCGGTAAGTTTATATCGGCGCAAATTTGG